>JAFASD010000413.1 GCA_019244945.1 Acidobacteriaceae bacterium
GCAGTGACATGTGGCGCGGATTGGACGCTCCGTACCATGTGGCCCGCGATGGCTCTCCGCATGGCGGTGTGCGGCGCCATTCTGCCCGCGAGCTTCGGTCCGCTCTGGCGCTTCGACAGGAAATCGGACACATCTTCGTAAGTCAGACGTCCGCCGCGTCCCGTGCCCGGAATCGAGTGCGGATCCAGATTGTTTTCCCGAATCAGTCGCCGAACCGCGGGTGACAAACCGTCCTGAGCCGGCGCTGCCCCTCCCGCCTCGCGCGATTCAGTTCCCGATTCGATTCGCCCCAAAACTTCTCCTGGGCTTACCGGTTCGTTCTCGGATTTAAGAATTTCGGCGAGTACGCCGGATGCGGGCGCCGGAATTTCCATCGAAACCTTGTCGGTGCTGATTTCTACGATGGGTTCGTTCACATTGACGCGCTCGCCCGGTTTTTTCAGCCATACCCCCACGAACGATTCCGTTCCTTCCTTCTGCTCGGAGAACATCCGGATGTCGATATGGGCCATAGCGAGACGGGGCTCAGAACGCCAGGACCGCTTCCATCTTTGCGGCGATGGAATCAACACCCGGGAGCACTGCATCGAGCAAGTGCAGGCTGTACGGCAGAGGAACATCGGGTACAGCTACGCGCTCGATTGGGGCGTCCAAACTTAAAAACGCGTCGCAAGCAACCGTCGCACCGATTTCCGCGCCGAAACCGGCAGTCAGTGTGTCCTCATGAACGATCAGACACCGGCGCGTCTTTCGCACGGACGCCAGGACGGCGTCGCGATCCCACGGAACGATGGTTCTGAGGTCCAGAATTTCGGCGGATCCTTCTGTCTTTTGACTCGCGAGTACGCAACGCTCGACCATCGCGCCCCAAGTGACCACCGTGAGGTCGGCGCCCTGCTGAATCAGATTGGCAACCCCGAGCGGCAGGACAAAGTCATCTCCCGGATACGGTCGCCGCGCCCATGGCGAATCGAGCAGAACGCGGTGCTCGAAGAAGATACTTGGATTCGGGCTGCGTAGCGCGGTTCGGAGCAGTCCGGCAGCATCTTCCGCATTCGATGGAAACAGCACCTGCCAACCCACAGCATGTGCAAAGATAACCTCGCCGGATACACTGTGCCAGGGGTCCCCGCATTTCGCGAATCCGCCAGGCATGCGAACCACGATCGGCGCCGAAAAGTGGTTCGCCGTCCGCCATCGAATCGTTCCGCAGTCGCTTAGTTGCTCGGTAGCCGGTTCGGCGTATTTGCGGAATTGAATTTCCGGAACAGGCCGTAAGCCGGCCAGCGCCATGCCCACCGCATTTCCGATAATTCCTTCTTCCGACAAGCTGGTGTCAAACACTCGGTCCTCTCCGAAAACCGCTTGAAGACCAAGCGTGGCCGCATGCACACCGCCCTTGGGGCCGACATCTTCGCCGAATATGAGCACTTTCGGATTGATCTTCAATTCATGCTCGAGCGTTCTGCGAATCGAGGTGAGCATGTTGATGCGAACCGGTTCGGGAGGCGCTGGTTGCGCAATTGGACGTGTCGCGCCGGCCTCGGTGGGATCTGCGAACACGTATCGAAGAACCGACGAGGCATCCGGATTTGGGCGCGCAACCGCAGCCTCGAGCGCGGTATTCACTTCCTGCTCCACTTCCCGCTCGAGCTCTTCCCATTCAACTTCAGAAAACACGCTAGGAATCAAATACCTGTGAAGCGCTGCCAGAGGATCTTTCGCGCGCTCCAAGGCGAGAAGGGCTTGGCTTTTGTAAGCTTGCGTGTCCTGCCCCGAATGTCCGCACAAACGCGGCAGGGTGATCCGAAGTAACGCAGGCCCGTTGCCGGCCCGAATGGAATTCACTGCATCGAATAAGCTCCGAGCCACATCCGCAGGGCTGCACCCATCACACGACAAAACCTGCAAGTTGCGAAACGAAGCGAGATTCGCAGCGATATTTCCGCCCGGAGTCTGTCGCGTCGCCGGTACCGACAAGCCGAAGCCGTTGTCCTCGATGTAGAAGAGAATCGGTAGACGTAACGTCGTGGCCGTATTCAGGGCCGACCAGAATCCGTTCGTGGCCACCGACCCGTCGCCGCCTAATGCGACCGCTATTGAATTTCGGTAGGATTCGTCGCCGAGCGAATCGCGGTAGTAGACGATCGCGCGAGCCCATCCCGCGCTGGTGGTGTACTGGCTTCCCACGCCGCCGGCCATAGGGAGCACTAACGGGCCATCTCTTTTGGGAAGGTTGAAAACGACGCCTATGTCACGCCCATCGCTGACCCCGCCCGCTTTCCCCATTCCGCTTGCCAGAGCATCTTCCACGCTGAGCCCGAGCGTGAGCAGCAACGGCCGGGAGCGATAATAGCCGCTTGCCGCATCATGCGGAGAGGTAAGCTGCGACCCGAGTAGAATTTGGCCCAGTTCGTGACCGCGCGCCGAAAACTGGTACAACAGCCTTTTCTCCGGCAGCAGCTTCGTTTCTTCAAGGTCATCGAGTTTCCTCGATGTGAGAAATAGCCGCGCCGCCCGACGCCAATCAAAGCGCGAATCGATGGCGGCATTGGACGATTCCTGCTCAAATGGCGCTAACGCGGAACTCATGCCGGTCTTGAACGCGTCTGCCGTTACTTCGAGAACTCAGGCAGTCTTTTCGATTATGCCGCTCCGGTAAACCGGCCAGAGCCAATCCCGGTACGCCGGAATCCGGCCCCGCGTCGCATCGGCATATAGAGAGCGAAGCTTAGTTGTGATTACGCCGATCTCTCCATCCCCCACTGGCCGATGATCGATGTGAGTCACCGGAGCGACCTCCACCGCCGTGCCCGTGAAGAATACTTCGTCACACATATACAATTCGCTGCGGTCGATAGATCGCTCGACAACTTCGAGTTTCAGCTCATTCCGCGCGAGTTCCATAATACTGGCGCGAGTAATGCCTTCCAGAATGTTGTCCGTTACAGGCGGCGTGATCAATCTGTGATGCCGCCACATAAACAAATTGCAAGTCGCGCCCTCGGCGACATGGCCATCCTGATTCAGGAATATTGCTTCGTCATGACCGTTGTGGCGCGCCTCGTCGCCAGCGAGCACGCTATTCACATAAGCCCCACAGATCTTCGCTCGCCCGGGAATAGCCGAATCCTCAATCCGCCGCCACGAAACCACGCCCGCTTTCAACCCCTTCCGGCCTTCGAAATAATTGCCGAATGGCAGCACAGTGATGGCATAAGCGTCATTCTCATCCGCCGCGACACCGATTCGGGCCGAAGCCTTATACGCCAATGGGCGCACATACACGTTCGATTCGAACGCATTTCGCCGGCACAACTCTGCAGTGATCTCGCAAAGCTCGTTTGTTGAAGGCGGGACATTAATTCGCAAAACACCACAATTCAGCTTCCACCGCTCGTAGTGATCGAGCACTCGGTTCAGGAATAGCTCTTTTTTCTTCTCATCGTAATAACCGCGAATGCCCTCGAAAACTCCGCTCCCGTAATTCAAAGCGTGAGTCAGAATGTTGACGTTCGCATCTCCGAGACGAACAAAGCCATTGTTGAACCAAATGGTTATGTTTTGATTAGGCGCTTCGGATTTCACCAGGATTTCCCCTTCAATATTGATTGTAGCGCATTGAGCACCACGCAAACGTGGTGCTGATCCGGCTTTTACAGGAAACGACGCCTTTACGTAATTGTGCGGCTTAGAAGTTGCTCACGCGTGTGAGAACATTGCGCATGTCGGCATGAAGATTGTGCTGCTTGCGGCGGCTGGCTGTTTCCTTCTCCGCGCGCAAGGCAACTACGAGATCCAAGTCTATCCTTCGGAGACCGTTGCGTCCGGCCAGACCATGGTGGAACTTCACAGCAATTTCACTGCGAAGGGCAGCATCACGACCACCGACGGCACCTACCCGACCAATCATCAGGAACACGAGACTGTGGAGATCACCCAAGGCTGGACAAATTGGTTTGAGACCGGCTTTTACATTTTTACGAGCATTGGCCCGGGCGGCCAGAGCTATCAGTGGGTCGGCGATCACATCCGCCCCCGGGTTCGCGTTCCCGAGACCTGGAAGTGGCCGGTCGGAGTTAGTGTCTCGACCGAAATTGGATATCAGCGCCCCATCTTCTCTCGCGACACCTGGACGTGGGAGATCCGCCCTATTATCGACAAAGATCTAGGCCCCTGGTATCTGGCGTTCAATCCTGCCCTGGAAAGATCGTGGCATGGTCCCAGCGTGTCGCAAGGCGTCGAATTCTCTCCCGCGGTCAAAGTCAGTTATCAGTTCACGAAACTATTTGCGGGAGGATTTGAATACTATGGAACAACCGGGCCCATCACAGGATTTGCGCCGCTCTATGAGCAGCAACACCAATTCTTCCCCACCGTCGATTTGAACTTCGGCCCCGAGTGGGAGTTCAATTTCGGAGTCGGCGTTGGTGTTACGCAAAGCACCGATCATCTGATTGTCAAGATGATTCTAGGCCGCCGCTTCCAGTTCATGACCCCCCGGCTGCATCTTTCTCAAGCGATCCTGGCCAGGCCAAATTCGTAGCACCGTCGCACGTTACAATAACCCTTTCATGCCGAAACTTCTGGACGGCAAAACTGCGGTTGTTCTCGGCGTCGCGAATAAGTGGAGCATCGCTTATGCCATCGCTTCCGCCTTTGTTCGTGAAGGCGCATCGATTGTACTTACTTATCAAGGAGAACGCCAGCGCCAAACCGTGGAAGAGCTGGGGGCCGACCTTAAGGCTGCCCAAGTCTTGAATTGCGATGTAACCAAGCAGAACGAACTCGAAGCGCTCGTTTCACAATTGAATGAGACCTCTGGCCACATTGACGCAATTGTTCACAGCATCGCGTTCGCGAATCGGGAAGATTTGAGCCGTCCATTCCTCCAAACCAGCCGCGATGGTTATCTTCTGGCCCAGGAAGTAAGCGCGTATTCACTCGTGTCGGTTGCGCGAACGCTCACTCCGCTCATGACAAACGGTGGGTCAATCACAACGCTGACTTACCTGGGATCCACCCGCGTAGTACAAAACTATAACGTGATGGGCATCGCTAAAGCCGCGCTGGAGGCTTCCGTCCGCTACCTCGCGACCGATCTCGGACCCAAGAACATTCGCGTGAACGGGATCTCCGCCGGTGCCATCAAGACGG
>JAFASD010000527.1 GCA_019244945.1 Acidobacteriaceae bacterium
AGAAGCAAGTTTTGCGATCAATGTGGATCTTCTCGAGCGATCCATCTCGCCTCGAACACGCCTCATCGTCATTACCAACCTGCACAACCCGAGTTGTGCGTACACCGATGAAGTGACGTTGCGCCGTGTGGGAGACCTGGCAAGATCAGTAAGAGCGCGAGTCCTGGTCGATGAAGTCTACCTGGAGCTTCTATTCGAAAAAGCGCCGGAGACCGCCTTCAAATTAGGACCCGAGTTCATCGTGACCAACAGCCTGACCAAAGTATATGGCCTCGGTGGGCTTCGCTGCGGGTGGGTTTTAGCCGAACCGGACCTGGTGCGCAAAATCTATCGGCTGAATGATTTGTTTTACGTGAATGCGCCTTATCTCAATGACCAACTCAGTTGCATTGCTCTCGAGCATCTCCATGAAATTGGCCGATGGTCGAAACAATTGCTGGACACGAACCGCGCGTTAGCAAACGAGTTCATCGTGGCGACACCGGAGCTCGATTGTGATCTCCTCAAAGCAGGGACGGTGCTATTTCCGCGTGTAGAAGTCGCGGTTAAGGAGTTCTGCCAGCTCCTTCGCGACCGCTACGACACGGTGGTCACGCCAGGCCACTTTTTTGGAGCTCCGGAGCGCATACGAATCGGCATAGGCGGGGAAACGACACTGCTGGCGGAAGGATTATCGCGGGTACATGATGCGCTTACCGAGCTGGGCAAAGCCCACCATCAGCCCTAGTAGCTGGGCTTCACATCAGGATCCGCTTCGGAAGGTGTTGCAGGCCGAGATTTCGCCGGATTGAAAGCCGCGTTTGAACCAGCGGACGCGATCGGCGGAACTCCCGTGGGTGAACGTTTCGGGACTAACGCGGCCTCGCGCCATCTTTTGGAGACGGTCGTCTCCGACCGCGGCCGCGGCGTTCAACGCTTCCTCGACATCGCTCTGATCGACGATTCTGCGCTGCGCCGTTGAATAACCCCAAACGCCGGCGAAGCAGTCGGCTTGTAGCTCGAGACGCACGGACAAAGCATTGGCCTCGTCGGGTCTGGACTCACGAAGGCGTTGGACCTTCGGTTCTATACCGAGTATTTTTTGAACATGATGGCCGAGCTCGTGAGCGATGACGTAGGCTTGGGCGAACTCGCCGGGAGCGCCGAAGCGTTCGCGGAGTTCGTCAAAGAAACCCAGGTCGAGATACACCTTTTCATCTTCTGGACAGTAGAACGGGCCGATGGCTTCCTGCGCCATGCCACAACCGGACGGATAGGCGTCACGAAAGAGGACCAAATGCGCGTGCCGATAGGGAATGTTTCTGGCTTGAGGCAGTATGCGGCTCCAGTTTTGCTGAACATCATCGAGCACGAAGGAGACGAACTCGACTTCCGGCTGCTCGCGTTGATCGCGGGCGTAGTCGGGGCGGGAGGTCGCGGTGGGAGCCGTGTTCTGACTGGATAAGAGAGTAAAAAAGTTCCTGTGGAAGAAGAGGCTCAGGATCCCAAGCAGGATAATGCCGCCGCAGCCGAGATGTATGCCGCCGAAGCCGAAACCGCCGCCTCCACCGACGCTCTCGTCACGCCGATCTTCGATATCGCCGCTGGTTCCGCCTGGTGTCCATTCCACGCCCTCAGTGTCGCAGACGCCCGAGGCAGATGACTATTCAGCCGTCAGCCAGTCATACTGGTGGGCTGTGAGCGGTACCACGGAAAGCCTGCCTTGTTTCACGAGCGGTGAATCGGCGAACAACTTGTGCTCTTTGATCTCGGCCAGAGTGCGCGGCTTGGCTACGGGTTTGCCAGCCTTAATCGTCACGCGAGGAGTTTTCGCGTCCTTCGTATCCACGCCGACGACGGTAGCTGTCCCAACAACCTGCCGTTCGCTACCCGTGTGGTAAATGGCCAGTTTGTCGCCAGCCTTCATCTGGCGGAGATTTCGAACCGCAACAGGATTGGTGACGCCATCCCAGACGGTCTCGCCATCTCGCTCGAGATTGGCAAACGAATACGCCTCAGGCTCCGTTTTCAGAAGGTAAGGCATTTGGGAGAGTAGGGTTACTTGTGGCTGCCGCCGCCGCTAGAGACAGCTCCTCCGCCGTGAGACATGCCGCCACCTGAAAATCCGCCACCACTGGCGTGACCAGAAGCCGCACTACCGCTGAACCCGCTGCTCGCGCGACCGACGGCCACCGGGGCGCCGCTTGCCGTGCGCAATCCGCCGGAAGCTGCGAAGGACTGAGCCGCCTGTGACCGGGCGGCCTGGTACGCGAAGGGCGATGTCGCCACCGCCCCAACGGCGGGAGGGTTCTTGGGATTCACCGGCACTGTTGCAGTAGTTCCTTTGGGTCGCCCTTTAGACCAGCCTCCGCCGCCACTATAGACGGGGGTAACGATGACGGGCGCGTAACTCCAATATCCGGGGCCGAAGAATCCCCAGCCGAAGGGACTATAAAAACCGCCCGCGCCGGGTAACCAGGCCCATGTATTGAAACCGTTGTTCCAATACCAACCGGGTCCGTACCAGTTGCCAAACCCGTATCCGTACCAATCGGTGCCGTAGTTAGTGATCGTGACGTTCTTCGCGGCTGAGTAGGTGGCCGCAGCATCGTACTCAGAACGTACGTTGCTCCAGGCGTACAAATCGTCTTCTCTTTTCGTATCGAACTTCTGCGACTTCAGCCGTTCATCGAGAATTGCCTCGTGGCCTTTACCCAGATCGATCTTGCGATCGCCAAAGTAGACTTCCGCTTTGCCATCCAGCACCGCGGCCGCCGGCGGGTTATCGCCAGTGAAGCGGTATAACCCAATCTTTTCGATGGTGATGGATCCGCCGTGATCGATTACCTGAATGTTGTCGTCTTTTACCAGCCCGGCAGCTTCAATCATCGCCTCACCGCGCGTGACCTCCACCTGAATGTTGGTGAGCGATGGTGAAATCATGCGAATTTCACTGTTATCGCCGATGCGCAGAAACACGCCCGGCGTCAAGAGCACCTCTACTTTCCCGGCGTCGGTGGATAACGTGTCATTCGCGCTGAGAAAGGTGGCCCTCAGAGTCTTCGCGGAGAGCGGCTGCCCATCCAGGTAGGCGCTTCCTTCAACGTAATTCACGGCCCCTGGTCTCGCGGAGATGGTGTAAGCCTGCGGCATCGCGTACACCGCGGCTACCACAAGACCAGCTAGAAGCTTTGCCGATTTGCGCCCCACGCGTTTCATAGTTGAACTCCTTGGTTTTGCCCCAATTTTTGGATGCGCTGGATAGATCTTTCGTTCCGGCCCCGCAGCCCATATTGTACGCCCGATCTTCGCCGATGAACAGAGCCTTTTCTGCGCGATCAATTTACCCGGATGAATCGCCGCCGTAACGTGAACCGCTGCAACTCCCTCTATTCTGCGAAGCCGCAAAACGGCAAAGCTTTAAGAGGTCAATACGATACAATTCCTGCGGGACGGAACTGACTCTTGACACTCAAACCGATCGATTACGTCAGCCTCGTTATCTACTTTTCTTTTGTAATGGGAATCGGCGTCCTGGTCCGGCGCAAGATCAAGACCAGCGAAGATTTTTTGACGTCGAAACACTCGGTACCTGTCTGGATTACCAGCCTCGCCTTCATTGCCGCGAATCTCGGAGCGCAAGAAATGATCGGCATGTGCGCTTCGGGAGCCAAATACGGCATCATGACTGCGCAGTTCTACTGGCTCGGCGCAGTTCCGGCGATGCTCTTTGTCGGCCTGTTCATGATGCCTTTCTACTTCGGCAGCCGTGCCCGCAGCGTTCCCGAGTACCTGAAACTGCGCTTTGACGAAAAAACCCGAGGTCTGAATGCCATCACCTTTGCGATCATGACGGTCTTCTCGTCAGGCATTAGCATGTATGCTCTCGGCTTACTGTTCGAGCTGGTTTTAGGCTGGAATTTTACGAGTTCGGTGCTGCTCTCGGCCGTGATCGTTCTGGTTTACACCTTTCTGGGAGGCCTCACCAGCGCGATCTATAACGAAGTGGTTCAATTCTTCCTGATCATTCTCGGGTTCGCGCCACTCTCGATTCTCGCCGTCGAAAGAGCGGGCGGGTGGAGCGGGATTGCGGCGCATCTGCAGCCGGTGATGACACATACCTGGAAGTATGTTGGCCACGCCAGCGAAAATCCGATGGGGGTCGAGCCGTTTGGGCTCATTGCCGGTCTCGGATTCGTGCTGTCGTTCGGATACTGGTGCACGAACTTTCTCGTGGTTCAGCGCGCGCTCGCCGCCGAAACCATGTCCGGCGCCCGTCAGACTCCGATTTTCGCCGCATTCCCGAAAATCTTCATGCCGTTCGTCGTGATTTTGCCGGGAATTGCAGCATTCGCATTGATGAACATGGCCGGCGGCGGCTACACACTTCCGTTAAAGCATGGGGGCGGATACGACTATGACCAGGTCCTCACCACGCTCATGGCCAAGTTCTATCCCAATGGAACGCTCGGCATCGGTTTGACAGCCCTGATGGCATCTTTCATGTCAGGAATGGCGGGGAATGTCACCGCCTTCAACACGGTGTTTACGTATGACCTGTATCAGAGCTATATCCGGCGAGACGCTCCCGACAGCCATTATCTTTGGGTCGGAAGAGCCACCACAGTGGCGGGCGTGCTGCTTTCGGTGGGTTGCGCTTATCTTGCAACCTACTTCAACAACATCATGGATTTCCTGCAACTCGTCTTCGCTTTCGTGAATGCGCCGCTGTTTGCGACGTTCCTGCTTGGCATGTTCTGGAAGCGATCTACAGGCCACGGTGCATTCTGGGGCTTATTGACGGGCCTGATTGCAGGCGGCATGACGCTTGGACTCACCGTTGCCGAAAACAAGGGAGGATGGATCGCCAATCTGCATCAGTTCCCATCAACGATGGCGCAGAATTTCTGGATTGCGATCATCTCCTGGTGCTCGTGCTTTACCGTTACTTTTGTGGTAAGCCTGATGACTACTCCCAAGCCGGAGTCGGAACTTCATAACCTCGTATACGGCGCAACTGCAGACTTGCCCGCTGAGCCGGAAGCGCCTTGGTATAAGCGGCCCGGGCCGCTGGCCGTTATTGTGATTGTTGTCTTGGTGATTTTCAATGTTCTGTTCTGGTAAAAGCCATGGATGATCTACGCCGTCCTACTGGATATCTGTTCGGGCTGCTCGGCCTGATTCTTTTCGTATATAGCCTGGTCAGCCCGGGAGCTCGCGCCGAACTCGACCCCGGAGTTAACGTAAATCTGTGGACGGGCTTAACGATGCTCGTCTTCGGAGGATGTCTCCTTTGGCTATCGTTCCGGACGAAATCCTGAGCGCGTTCCAGAATCGCTTTCACTCGGACCGTCAGCCAGATATTTATCGCGCTCCGGGCCGGGTGAATCTAATCGGCGAGCACACCGACTACAATTTGGGATTCGTCTTCCCGATCGCTTTGGACATGGCGTGCCATATCGCAATTGCGCCCGCCGACCATGGCAAGCTTCGCATGTATGCGCACGATTTGGGAGAAGATTTCGAAATCGCGGTCGCCGACATTTCAACAGCTAAGCCGACAAGTACTTGGAGCGATTACACCATCGGGGTCGCGCAGCAACTCTCAAGCCGCGGATTTACGCTAGCCAGCTCCGATCTCTACATCGCCAGCGATGTTCCTGCCGGGTCCGGTCTCAGTTCTTCGGCCGCGCTCGAGGTTGCTTCCGCATTCTCTCTGCTGGGCAGCGGCAAACTGGAGCCGCTTGAAATTGCAAAGCTTGGCCAGCGCGCTGAAATCGAATTCGTAGGCGTTCCCTGCGGAATCATGGACCAATATGCCTCGGTTTTCGGCCGGGAGGGCGCAGCGATCCAACTGGATTGCCGCAGTCTCAAACACGAGTATGTGCCACTCCCGGGGACTGCGAGCATCATCGCCGTGAATTCAATGGTCAAACATGAACTGGGCACATCCGCGTACCGGGAACGCGTGAACGAATGCCAGCAGGCCGTGAATGCAATCAAAGCGGCAGACAAGGCTGTAGAGAGCCTGCGTGACGTGTCGCTAACGTTCTTCGAACAAATTCAGGACAGCATTCCCGCCGTGCCCAGGCGGCGCGCTCGCCACGTCATTTCTGAGAACCAGCGCGTGCTGGATTTCGCTGCGGCCGCAAAAGCCGCCGATTTGCCCGAGATGGGGCGGCTGTTCGTGGCTTCTCATCGCAGTATGCAGTACGACTACGAGATTAGCTGCGAAGAGATCGACTTCCTAGTCGATACAGCTATTAAGCTTCCCGGCGTGTACGGTTCGCGCATGACGGGTGGCGGCTTCGGAGGCTGTACGGTCAATTTGGTTTCGCCGGACGCCGTCGATGCATTCCATAAGAGCTTGGGACACGCATACGAAAAACGTTTTGGCAAGAGAGCAGCATTTTACGATTGCAAAGCGGCGCCTGGGGCTGGGCGGCTATCAAATTCTTTTCCGAAGGGGGCTTGACACGCGTACGCCACTTATGTACACTTGTACTTATGAAGTGTACTGCTACTCAACTTCGGAAAACACTTTTCGACGCACTAGAGCGGGCGTCCCACGGAGAGCCATTGGAAGTCATCTACAAGGGATCCGTTATCCACCTGAATCCAGGGCCAACCCCGCCTGGAAAGCTCGCGCGGGCCAAACGGCAGCATGCGCTGCTGGTTGATCCGGATGCGATTATCGGAAGCGATCCCGACCTGCTCTCGACTATGGAAGCGGAAGCTCAAGAGGACTGGAAAGCACTTTGAGCTATGCGTATTTGGATACGCACGTAATCGTTTGGCTCCATGACGGGCTCATTGAGCGCCTCAGCGAAGAAGCGAAACGGCAGATTGAGAGCAACGATCTGCTGATTTCGCCCATGGCGCTCCTTGAGCTTCAATATCTGTCTGATCGGAAGCGCGTCGGTGTTGAGCCGCTCAGCATATTTACCTATCTACACGCCACGTTTGACGCGAACCTTTGCTCGTTCCCGTTTCCGGCGATCGCAACGGAAGCTCTTGGGTGCCGCTGGACAAACGATCCCTTTGACAGGCTGATCGTCGCGCACGCCAAGGCAAACCGCGACTCTGTGCTGATCACGGCGGATACCGAAATCCGGAGAAATTACGCCGCAGCTAAGTGGTGATTTCAGCCGCCGATCGAATACATCGGACGCTGTGGCGCAACAAAAGAAGATCGGTTGATATCGTGTCCGATCCATTTCCGCCAAACCGTCGAAGTGATTGCCGACTGAAGCTCAGATTCTGACGCGCCGGCGTGCAGCAGTGGGCGGACGTCGGTTTCTTCTCTTGCAAACAGGCAATACCGCAGCTTGCCGTCCGCAGTCAAACGCAAGCGGTTGCAATTCAGACAGAACGGGCGGCTAACTGAAGCGATGAATCCGACGCGATCGCCATCCTCGAACTCGTATTCGGTTGCCGGGGCGCGAGGATCGCCATCCGGAACCGGCGCAAGCGAACCGAATTCTTGCGCGAGCATTGCGATCATATCGTCCGCTGTCAGGACGCGATCCATAGACCAGAGCTGCTGACCATCCAGCGGCATGAATTCGATAAACCGAACCTCAATATTGCGCTCACGACCGAATCGCACTAATGGAACAACGTCTTGTTCAGTGAGGCCTTTGATGGCCACGGCGTTCAATTTAATGGAATGGAACCCAACCTTCCCTGCGGCTTCTATTCCGGCGAGAACACGCGCGAGATCGTCACGGCGCGTGATCGAGCGAAAAGGCTCCCGATCCAGCGTGTCGAGATGAATATTCAATCGACGAAGACCGGCATCATACAAAGGTTGGGCAAGGTCGCGAAGGAGAACGCCATTCGTGGTGAGCGCGAGGTCTCGTATGGCGCTCATTTCGGTAAGTGCAGCAATGAGCTCCGGCAGCTTGGGCCGCAGTAACGGCTCTCCTCCGGTTAGCCGAATCTTATTAATGCCGAGGGGTACCGATGCCGAAACGAACCGGACGATTTGTTCGAACGTCAGAAGCGAGGAGACCGGTGCAAATTCGGCTCCCTGCTCCGGCATGCAGTAGAAGCATCGAATATTGCAGCGATCCGTAACACTGATGCGGAGATCGGAATGCACGCGGCCGAAGGAGTCAATCAATCGGCCCGAAGTTGTTGGGTAAGGCGTGGGAGGGGGAGCAATCTCGATAAGAGAAGTCACGTCATTTTACCCGTTCCTCAATGACGGTTAAACGCGTATCCAATTCAGCGATTTTGCTGACGATGATCTTGATGTCAGACCGGATCTCGCGAATATCTTCGCGGATCTCCCTGATCGATTCCTTTACATCTTTTATAGTGTCCCTGAGGCCCCACCACTGAATCACACTGACGATCAACGACGTCAGAATTGTAAACGAAGGAATGCCGATTGCGAAATAGAGTTGAGTATTGGTCACGAACCAATCCTTTTATCTAACGGCAAGCATACGTTCGAGCGGAACCAATGCACGTTCCATGATCGCACTCGGAAGCTCAATCCGGGGCTCAAGATTTTCAAGACAGGCCAGCAGCTTCTCCAAAGAATTGAGCTTCATGTACGGGCATTCGCTGCAATTGCAGTTTTCGTTCGCGACGAAGTAAAACTTCTTTTGAGGCGCGAGCTTTTCGAGCGAATAGCGAACACCACTTTCAGTCATCACGATGAATTCATCCGCGTTTTGTTTCGTACACCAGTCGATAATTGCCGACGTGGACCCAATAAAATCGGCCATGCGGAGAACGTCGCGAGGGCATTCGGGATGAGCAGCGACTAATGCGCTGGGATGCTCAGCGCGGGCGGCGGCGAGCCGGCGGGCCGGAAAGGTCGCATGGACAATGCAGGCGCCTTGCCAGATCTTCATGTTCTTGCGCCCGGTCTGCTTCTGGACATAGTTTCCGAGATTGATATCCGGAAGAAACAGAATCGGCTTATCGGCAGGAATGGAATTCACGACAGCTATGGCATTGCGCGAAGTGCAGAGAATATCGCTTTCCGCTTTCACTTCGACCGACGTGTTGATGTAACTGACAATTACGTGGTCAGGATTACGCCTCTTGAATGCCCGAACGCTCTCGGCGGAACAGCTCTCTACGAGGCTGCAGCCGGCATGTATATCGGGGACGACCACAATGCGTTCCGGATTGAGCACCTTGGCTGTTTCGGCCATGAACCGCACACCGCAGAAAGCGATGACCTCGCCATCGAACTTCTTGGCAATGCGGGCAAGCTCGAGGCTGTCGCCGACCGAATCAGCAAGCTCTTGAATTTCTGCTTCCTGGTAGTGATGTGCCAGGATAATTGCCCGCCTACGAGCCTTTACATCGAGAATCTCTTCAGCAAGTGTCGCGGCGGCAACCATATAATTCCTTCGTTCCCTTCAGTTTAACAGGGAAATGGGGTCACCGAAGGAGAAGGCGAATTAGTTCTACTCGCCGTAAGCAGCGGCGCGATCAGATAGCGAGACG
>JAFASD010000087.1 GCA_019244945.1 Acidobacteriaceae bacterium
CCCATCGGCACGGTCTCATACATCGGGATCTCAAACCGAGCAACATCTTCGTGATGGAAGATGATACGGCAAAGATCATCGATTTTGGATTAGTTCACTCGCCCGATGCGCATTCGATCACAGGGTACAAGGGCACTTGGCAATACATGGCGCCGGAGCAGACCGAAGGTAAGGAGCCGACTCCGGAATCCGACATCTATGCGGTCGGCGTGGTCACCTACGAAGGGCTCACCGGACGAAAGCCTTTCGCCCGGAAAACCGTGGAAGCCACGATTGAAGCAATCAGAAACTACATTCCGCCTAGCATCTCGGAAATCAATCCCAAAGTCAGTCAACTGCTGAGCAAGGTGATCCACAAGGCGATGGCGAAACAGTCGGCACACAGGTATGGAAGCGCCAAGGAATTCGCTGAAACTTTGCAGAAAGCCTGCCGGAATGAGCCGATAGAGCGCTTTGAAGCTGCTAAAATCCTCCCGCGAATCGAGCGTGCCCGGAAGGCGTTCACCAGGGATGACTGTGCATTCGCTTCAGAAATCCTGACAGAGATCGAAGCGGAAGGCAATGTAGATCCTGAGATTACGCTTCTCCGCGCGCAAATCGAAGAAGCCGTCAAGCAAAAGAGGATTCGGCAGCTCTTCGAAGCGGCACAGACGCGTCTCGAGCAGGACGAGATCCCACTGGCGCTCGACAAACTGCGCGAGATCCTGACGCTCGATCCCGAAAACGCTGAAGCGCTGGCGATGAGGAAGCGGTTTGAGGAGCAGCGAAATAAAGAGCAAATCTCGCAATGGATGAAGCTAGCGCGTCAGCATGTGGAATTGCATGACTTTCAGGAAGCCCGTCAAGCACTGAAGGAAGTGTTGAATATCCGGTACGACGATTCTGCGGCGATGCAACTGCTTTCAGAGATCGATGTACAGGAGAAAGAAGCGGCGAAGGCGCGCGCCGACAAAGAGCAGCTCTACGGCTCGGCACTCAAGGCCTACCAGGGTGGAGAAATCAGCACGGCGCTGAGCAAGTTAGAGAAGATTCTGGAAGTGGCGCGGCGCACCCCGGGAGCGACAGTTCCTGAGCGCGATGCTGTCTACCAAAGCTTTTATAATCGCGTACGATCCGAGCGCGACAGCATCGATAATACCTATGAGGATGGGCGCAGATTTCTTAACGACAAAGATTTCAGGAAAGCTCTCGAAATATGTAACGAGATGCTGGCGCGCTATCCGAATATCGCACAGTTTCAGGCTTTAAAGCTGAAGGTTGAACAAGCGGAACGGCAGGAACTGTCAGCGTATATTGCGGAAGTTGCCAGATCCGTTGATGCCGAGCCCGATCTCGACCGCAGAGTGAATATCCTCGAAGAGGCATGCAAGCGATACCCGAATGAAGGGCAGTTCCAGCAGTCACAGAGGCTTGCGCGCGAGCAGCGGGATCTGGTTCACTCGATTCTAGCCAAGGCACGCCAGTACGAGGAGCAGACCCAGTTTGCAGATGCCATTGGACAGTGGAAAATCTTGCGGAACATCCATCCGCAATATTTAGGCATCGATTATGAAATCGGCCAATTGGAGAAGCGGCGCGAGCAGCAGTCCGCTGAAGAGAAAAAGGCGCGAGTCGTCGAGCAAGTAGATCGCTCCATTGAAAATGGCGCGTTTGCCAAAGCGGTAGAGCTTGTCCAAGACGCTCTCGCTGAGTTTCCTCAAGATCCGGAATTGGTGGTCCTGGAGCGGATTGCCCGGCAAGGACAGGAGCGTGCTCGAGAAGGTGACCGGTTATTCGAAGACGCCAGAAAAGCGCGCTCTGAGGGTCGCTTTGACGCAGCCACCGAGTTGCTGAGAGACGCACTGAAACTGGATGAGCGTAATTCCGGAATCCGGAACGCCTTAATCAGCTTATTAGTCGAGCGCGCCCACTCTCTGCTGGATGCCGAAGACTGGCGCGGATCTGAGCCGCTAGCCGAGTCTGCGGCGCAACTCGATGAACACCATCCCGCGGTGAAGCGCTTGAGAATTCTAATTGCTGACGCAAAACGGCGAGACGGAATCACGCAGTGTGTTGCCGACGCACGGCAACTGCAGCTTTCTGGGAATGTCCGAGCCGCTCTCGATCGCTTGGGTGACGGGCTATCTCATTATCCGGGCGACACTCGGCTCCTACAGTTTCAGGCGAGTCTGCACAATTCATTGGACCCTTCAAAACAGCAAAAGCAGGAAGCAGCGGTCGAGCCTCTTGTCGTGAGGTCGCAGCCTAACAAGGGGCTACGAGTGGAGGATGCCCCGCATATTGATGCGGCTCCGAGCGAAGGTTTGACCGCTTTGTTCAACCGCTCAGCATGCGGCGGAGATTCGCTCGTGGAGAGCCGAATTGCCCAATCCCTAGTGAGCGCAAAACCTTCTGAGGACAATTCGGAGCCGCCAAGCATAAGGGACGCAAAATCGAGCAAGAGCTCTGATTCTCCCGGGTTCGCGGTCCAAATTGCGGGCTCGGCAAAGACGGTGAAGACCGCGGTTCGTGATCCACTGCGGAAGGCCTTGAAAAAATTGAGGGCCGAGGTTCTTCTACAGCCGAGAAGGACCGGCGTCTTGCTGTCTGGAATCGCGCTCGTTGTTCTATTACTTGCCATCGGGATGTCCGTTACTCATCGGGCTCCGGGGAATCGGCAAGTCGAAACATCCTCACCGGCGGCGTTTGAGGCCAACATACCGATTACGGTGTCACCCGCCGACGCGACGCTGACTGTTAACGGCATAGTTCGCTCAGAGCGCAGCCTTTCGTTGGATTTAAAAAAAACTTACGATGTGAGCGTTTCCCGAGTTGGATATGAAGGGCTGAAGCGCGATGGTCTGGCTCCAGACCGAAACGGCTGGCAGTTCATTCTCAATCCGGAGCCTCTACACCTCCAGGTGCTGACCGGAGAGCGGTCCGGAAAGATCCTATTGGACGGACAGGAAATCTGGAATCTCCAGCAGGGCGATTTGACGGCGTACGCTCTCCCCGCAGATGGCAATCATCACACTTTAACGGCACGAAACCAAACCGGCGATCTATTCAGGCTCGATTTTCAGGCATTACCAGGGATGAGCCCGCAAGTTGCGCCGCTCGCGACGGAGAACCTGATTGTGACGACCACTTTAGGCGATCAAGCAAGTATTTTGAGCGGGAGTAGCCCCAGCTATTTCAATCTACCAGGACAAAAGGCAATAGAGATTGCGAGGACGGGGACGGCTTTGAACCTGACCGGAGCCGATCCTGAGCAAACTATGCTTGTGGTTTCGAATGGGAAGCACCACCATAGCATCGCGGTGCTGCACGGGAACGCTCCCACCTTATTTGTGTCACTGAACGCCAACCCGAACC
>JAFASD010000116.1 GCA_019244945.1 Acidobacteriaceae bacterium
ACCAAAGCCGCCATCGTTCAAAAAGGCGCAGAGAGTTTGCCGTTGGGAACATTTCTCGGCGGTCATCCCATGGTGAGCAAAGAAAAGAGTGGCGTTCAGGCCGCGGATGCGGATCTGTTTCGCGCCCGGCCCTACGTCCTCACCCCAATCGGGCCTGATACCCAAAACTCGAAGGAATTCCGCGCCTGGTTGGTCCGCATCGGGGCGAACGTGGTGGAAATGTCTCCCTCAGAGCACGACCGGATCGTCGCATTCACGTCGCATCTGCCGCAACTGGTCTCAACCTCCCTAGCCTCGACGTTGGCGAAGCAGAATCAGGCCGCTTTCGCCGAAATTTTCGGCTCCGGATTGCTGGACATGACGCGCTTGGCTTTGAGTCCATCCGACTTATGGATGAGTATTTTGGCCACCAACCGGGCGGAAGTTATGGCCGCTATCAGCGCGTTTCTGGATTCCTTGACAGAATTACGCGACAGTATCTCAAACGAAGATTCCGCGCGTTTTTTCGACATGGCCGCGCATTTCGCGGGGACACTGCGGAATTGCAATCTCCAGGACTCCCAAGAGCGTTTTGCGAGTTCCTTTGTGAAACAAATTTAGCTGTTGCGAAACTGTGTAACTGCTTATAATACGAGATGACCCCAGGAGAGTTTTACTGTGACCCCTCTTTCATCTGTTATCCGAAGCGCTTTGCTTCCTTCCGCTGACGTAAGCCGCCTTACAGCACTCCGCCGCTCAACTTCCCTGTTTTCGCAGGGCCAGGTAGCCGATTCTCTATACTTCCTCGAGGACGGGCTAGTTAAGTTAACGCGCACGAACAATAATGGAAACCGGATAATCCTTGTCATCTGTGGACCTGGTCACTTAGTTGGAGAAGACGTATTATCCGAAGAATCGCAGAGTTACTCCGCCGAAGCGGAGGTGTTAACTACCGCAACGCTCTTCCGAATTCCGCGAGAAGCGCTCTCCCACGCTATGTCCACCAATGCTGAGCTCTCGGCTGCGCTGGTTAGCTATTTGCTGCAGCGCAAGCTCGCATTGGCAGAAAAGGTCGAATTGCTCTGTCTGCATGACGTGGAATACCGAATTCTTCACTATCTTGCCGAGCTCTCTGCTTTAGTTAAACCGCTTACAGACGGTGACGGATATCAACTCCCGATCACACAGCTAGAGTTGGCCGATCTGATTGGGGCAACCCGCGAAACCACTTCTACGACCCTAAATCAATTGGAGCGCCGAGGGTTGGTGAAGCTGTCGAGACGCCTCTTAACCATTCCGTCCCCAGTTATGCTCCGCAGCGCTGCAACCGCGAAAGCTGAACCGAGTCAAGGAGCCGCACCGGCGTAAACTGTCGCGCGCCTCTCGCGATCTGGGTAGACAACTGAACCGGTCTAGGACTTTTCTGTCCCGATGAGTACTTCTAGAACTTCAGGGCAATCTCAGTAAGATACTGATTCCAATCTTTTTTCTTGCCCAGAGCGCCTCAATCTGCTACAGTGTATTCCAGATTTTTCGATGCAAGCTGGTTGTACTCCTGCGAGCCCAAACGACCATCGGGAGGGCTTAGCTCTCCTGATATTCGCGACGGGTGAGTGGGCATTCATCTCGCATCAATAACAGGAGATTAGCAGTGAGAGAAAAAGGTGTTGTCAAATGGTTTAATGCCGCAAAGGGCTACGGATTTATCCAACGCTCGAACGGCGATGATGTGTTCGTCCACTTCTCGGCGATCAACATGAATGGTTACCGGACACTTGAGGAGGGTGCGGAGGTGGAGTTCGAGGTCAAGCGCGGCCCCAAAGGCCTGCAGGCTGAGAACGTCGCTCGCCCGTAAAAGAAGAAAACCAGCGTAATCCGGCCGCCGGACGATTGCTAGAAAGTTCGGCGGCCTTTCTGTTTTTGGCCAGAACCCTTACACCCCTTGAGTTCGTTCTCCTCTTCCCTTAAATGCTTCGCGTAACTTCGTTTGAAGCGGTACATTCGCTCGGTAAGTTCCTTCGAGATTCCGGCTATGACGTCGCTCATTTAGGTAACGAATTCGGGTTGGAGCACAGCCTCCACGCGAAGCTGGATAATCTCGAACCGCTCCTCTACAGAACCTCCGGCGATACGCGATTGCATTCGCTGGCGCGACTGTTTTTCGTCGGCGTCCCGGTCGCCATTGAAATCTGCCGATCGTTGATTCCAGAAGAGATTTTGACAACCTTCCTCGAAACCGGCGCACTGAAGCAAATCGGCGCCCAAATCGAACCTCAGTGCCTTTTCGTGCCGTTCGCGAATTTGCTTGCGGTTTGCGATACCACGAGCCATCGCAAAGATAATCCCGATCTCGTGGTTGGTCCGAGTCTCGCCACGAAACTGATCTCCAGAGTGACCCTGCACGAGCCGTCCGAGGCGACTCTCGACATCGGGACCGGCAGCGGAATTCTCGCCCTCGAAGCAGCTTCCTACAGTAAGCGAGTAGTTGCAACCGACATAAACTGTCGGGCTGTCGAATTTGCAACGTTTGGGGCTGCGCTCAACGGCATCACAAATCTGACGGCCGTTTGTGGAGACGCTTTCGCCCCAGTGACCGGACAAAGGTTTTCGCGAATCATCGCCAACCCGCCCTTCTTCATAACGCCCGGTAAGAAACATACCTATTCCGATAGTCCTATCGAGCTAGACGGCTTTTGCAGGCAGCTCGCGAAGGAAGCGCCTCATTATCTCGAAGAGGGCGGCGTTTTCCAAATGCTCTGCGAGTGGGCCCAAGTAAGCGGCCAGCCCTGGCAGGACCGGATTCGGGATTGGGTTGCCGAATCCAGTTGTGACGTACTGGTGCTAAAGGGAATGCAGAAAAAACCGGCCGATTACGCTGAAACGCGGGTCAATGAAGCCGTTCTCATGCACGGCGGGTCGGCTGGCCACTCCTTTAACGAGCGGATCAGTTACTTTCAGGAACGAGGTGTTGAAAGCATCGTCGGCGGCGTGATTATCATGCGTAAGCGAGCAGGCTCGAATTGGGTTTCTATCATTTCTTCGGACGGGCTCGGCGAGGCCGCCGGCTACTCTGTTCGCGAACGCTTCGACGCGCTCGATTTTGTCAGTTCCAGATCAGATGCCGAGATGCTCAATACGAAGTTTCTCCTTTCTACAGATGCCGTTCTCGAACAGCGGCAAGCCTTGACTCAGCGGGGCTGGCAATTTATCTCGATTCAGCTAGTAACCTCCCAAGGTCTCCTAGACCGCTTGAATCTGGATGAGACCGTCGCTAAGTTTATCCCTCTTTTTGACGGGAGCCGCAAGCTCATCGAAATCGCAGAAAGCGTTTCTGCCTCGCTCGAAATCCCAACGCAAGAAGCCGAGCAGAAGTGCCTGCAGTTGGTGCGCCGCCTATTGCAAGGCAACTTCGCAAAGCCGCTTTGAATCCATGAAAAGGAAGGGACTATGCACTATCGAAAATTAGGCGCTACGGAAGCGGAAGTCAGTGAAATTGGATTTGGAGCTTGGGGAATCGGAGGCAATCAATGGCAGGGCGGCAAAGACGAAGAGTCGATGCGAGCTCTGACGCGGGCGTTTGAGCTCGGAGTCAACTTCATCGATACTGCACTCGCCTATGGCGACGGACACAGCGAGCAGTTGGTCGGACGCGCGATCCGGGAAGTTTTCCGAAAAACGTTGGTAGCGACTAAAATTCCGCCGAAGAATCGCATATGGCCCGCTTCCTCCTCGACTCCCGTTGAAGACATTTTCCCTTACGACTACATCATTCGATGCACGGAAGAGAGTCTGAAAAACCTCGGAGTTGAGCAGATCTATCTTCAGCAGTTTCACGTCTGGACTGATGCGTGGACGCACACGGAAGAGTGGCGGCGAGCCATTGAGAATTTAAGGACCAGCGGAAAGGTGCGCTATTTCGGCATATCCATCTCCGAGCACGACCCTGATTCGGCGCTCGAGGCGATAAAGACCGGCGCGATCACGGCCGTTCAAGTGATTTACAACATCTTCGATCAAACACCCGAGAAGAATCTCTTCCCTCTATGCCAGGAGAGAAAGATCGGAGTTCTGGCCCGGGTGCCACTCGATGAAGGCGGTCTGACCGGAAACATCACTGAAGACACTCAGTTTGAGCCAGGTGAATTCCGCGATATGTACTTCCGAGGTGATCGCAAGAAGCAGGTTGTGGAACATGTGGAGGCGCTCAAACGCGATCTCGCCGGAGTGCCTGGAACATTGGCGGAAATCGCTCTGCGCTTCTGCCTTTCTCATCGGGCCGTTACAACTGTCATTCCGGGTATGCGGCGGGTTGCGACAGTTGAAAGCAGTTGTCGCGCCGCGACAGCCGGCATGCTCGATGAAAAGACCTTGGCCATTCTCAAGCGTCACGCCTGGAATCGCAACTTCTACGAATGAGAAATGCGCATTGCGATCCTTTCCGACATCCACGACAACTTATGGAACTTGGCGGCCGCGCTCGAAGCTGTTCGAGATGCGGATACCCTGATCTGTTGCGGCGATTTATGCTCCCCCTTCGTTATCGATGAGCTGGCGCAGTTCGAAAGAGATATTCACATCGTTTTCGGCAACAACGATGCGGACTTGTATCGCATCACTCTGAAGGCCGCGAAAAGACCAAAGTGCAAGCTGCACGGTGAGTTATTCCAAGCAACTTTCGATCAGCGGCGCTTAGCCGTGAATCACTTCGACTATCTGGCGCGCCCTTTGGCTAAATCAGGAGATTATGACGTGGTTTGTTTCGGCCACAATCACGAGTTCGAAATTTCGCGGGAAGGATCTTGCCTGCTCATTAATCCCGGCGCAATCATGGGGGCCAAGTTCTCGAGCGGCAAATGGGAGAACACTCCCGCAACTTTTGTGATCTACGACACCGCGACGAATACTGTCGAAGCTTTCGAATTAGACCGGGAGAACAAAGCCATTCCGCTGCGCCGGAGTTTTGATTAGTCCCTGTAATTTTGGATATATGCGTCCCGAGGTAGTCCCATGCTCAGCACCCTCCTGCGGAGTCTTACGGCTTGCTCATAATTCATCTTGCCGCCAGCAACAACTAAGTAGACGGATTTCTGGCCTTCGGGACTAAATACCTCTGCATTGAGTTGCCGATGCTTCTGGTTGAGGGATTGCGTCATGTTTCGGGCGTCCTCGGCGCGACCGTACGTGTAGAGGACGACTCGCCAGATCGGTCCTTTCACTGTGG
>JAFASD010000144.1 GCA_019244945.1 Acidobacteriaceae bacterium
GCAGCCTGGAACTGTATTCCATGACTGAGCTGTTTGTTGAAGACGCTTTGCAAACCGTTGTATGTGCTATTGCCGATCGATTCGATCAAAACCGGCTCGACGAACGCCTGGTTTCCCGTAACTTGCGGAAGGCCATATATTGGCGCGAGGCGCAACGCTCCTCCGGAGACGGTGAGCGGCAGGCTGCCGTTGGCGTGAGCGGCGGCCACTAACCATGGAAGTGGGGGATTTCCGTCGACGGAACGGAACAGGCGATGAGAGCCTGAACCGACATAGTTCACCTCAAGGGTCATTCCACTCCCGAGCTGGCGCTGGATACCCGCGTTCCAGGCTTGCGTGTACGGATTCTTCAGGTTCGGATCCAAAACGGTAATGCCGCTCAGAAAGGACCCATCTTGCACAGTAGCCGAAGGAGCGGGTTGCGAAGCTGGAGCGGAGAGCTGCGATAAGGTCACCAGTGGTCCGGTTCCATTGGCAAAGTTTTGATTTATATAATTCTGATATCCCAGCTCGAACGGCGGGTTGCCGGCTAGATTTCCGAACAGGTTTCCGAAGACCCGGTCGTGAAAAATGCCGTATCCCACTCGGAATGAGGTCTTGCCATCTTTGAAGGGATCCCAGGCTAGTCCCAGCCGCGGCTCAAATTCGAACGGATCGTTATTGTAGAGCTGGCGACCGGTGCCGGGCCCTACGGTCTGAAACGTGATCGGGGCGGGATTGTAGGGCTGCTGGGTTAAGAGATTTGACAGGTTTCCGTTTCGCTCAAATGGGACGCCGTCGAATTCATACCGTAACCCCAGCTCAAGGGTCAAATTGCTCCGAATCTTCCAGGAATCCTGAATAAAGGTGCCGTACTCGTGCTGAACAAACCGCTTGAAGTCTGTAGGGGTGCGTTGCCCTTGAGCGGTGAAGTACTGTGTTTGCGACTGACTATCGGTCACTCCCAGTAAAGCAGCCGCCATGGTTTGCAGCACATCGCTGTTGGCACATGCGCCCGCGCAATTTACGATCGGGATTCCAAAGTCGTCGAATATCGCAAAATTGTCCGAGGGACGGGAACCGAATGCGTTGTATCCGTTGTCATAGACGTAGCGAAATTCGCCGCCAAACTTAATGTTGTGCGTTCCCTTTGTCCAAGAAACCTGATCTAGATAGTGCCAGGTTCCGGCACGCCGGAACTGACCGTTGCTATCGCCTAGCGCATCGCAGCCGAAATTGGCGATAGTGGGCACGTTCGTGCCGGTATTGAAGCTATAGTCGGTTCCGACTCCAAAAGAATCGAGCGCACTCCCCTGGTTGATCCTGTTTTGCCCGTTGCAAGTGAAAAGATCGTCCGTTCTGTTTAGGCCGAATCGAAACTCGTTGACCAGGTTCGGGCGTAACGCTGCAATAAAATTGAACGAGCCGTTTTGAGCCTGTTGATTGGTGGCGACGCCTCCCACGCCCGGAATAATCTCGTCCAGCGAGTTACCCACATCCAATCCGTTATAGATGTAACGGGCGGACACGCTGTATTTGTCGCTGAAATGGTGGTCGAGCCTAAACGTGGTGTTGGCCGTATTCTCGGGAGTGCCAGTAGGGAAATAATAGATGCCCCGAATGCTATCCACCGCAGGGCCGTTGGGCGTCGGGTACTGAGCCAGCACTTTCTGCATAGTCGGATCAAGCGGCAGGCCGAGGACGTTGTTGGCCGAAGCAGGATTAGCTAGGTTGATCTGCTGGCCCGCGTAAGTGAAAATGCCGGTCTTGAAAGCCGCGGTTGGCACGACCGCCGAGTTCGTCAGGGTTGTCCGGAAACGGTCCCATTCCGTATTGACAAAGAAAAACGTTTTGTCCTTCACGATGGGGCCACCCAACGAAAACCCGAATTGATTGCGCACGAAAGGATTTTGAGGGTCGGGAGACGGGTTGAAGTAATTGCGGGCCGCCATCGCATTCACGCGATTGAATTCGTAGGCATCACCATTGAAGTCATTCGCTCCACTACGTGACACAATGTCGACCACCGCTCCCGAATTGCGCCCGAATTCCGGCAGAAAATTGTTGGTGATCACGCGAAACTCCTCGGTGGAGTCTGGATTGATGGTGCTGATGCCGCCCGGAATGCCGGGGACGGAGGCATCGTTGTTGTCCGTCCCATCCAGCAGGAAATTGTTGTTGCGCTCGCGTTGTCCATTTACGGAGAACCCGCCCAACGAGGAAGTTGTCTGCTGGGCGCCGGGAGAAAGGAGGACGAGTTCGTAGGGATCG
>JAFASD010000265.1 GCA_019244945.1 Acidobacteriaceae bacterium
ATGATCGAAAAGGTAGCTGCACATGAGCGCCACCATATGCGGATCTCCACCGTGGTTGTCGCGTAAATCGAAAATCACAGCATCGGCATGGCGCAAGCTCTTCATCACTTTCGTAACCGTAGATCGGCAGACGTCAACATCCGGAAACGCAGAAAATTTCAGGTACCCAATGTTATGCGGCAGGATATGGACCTCCTCGAAAGTGCAGTTGTTGCGCACCATCGCTTCCCGATAATGCGCTACTTCCTCTGGGGTCGGCCCGCCAGAAGCGCTCTCTGGTGTCTTGAAAGGCTTATACATTACACGCAGATGTTCGTCATGGCTGACGGAGCGTGCTTGCGCTGTGAGCATTGCCGCGAAAAATCCTCCATCTGTCTCAGCCTTGTCATCACCATTTCTTTCGTGGGCCAGCAACGTGGCTGCCATCTGCTGTGCAACTGCCGGCCAGACATAATATTCATTCAGAGTCTCGATCGTTCCTTTGATGACGCGGTGTCGCTCCGTGGCGTCCAGCTTGATCTCCGTAATCACCGCGTCTGGGGGAACCTCGTCCACATTGAACGCCGCTACAGTAGGTGTTGCGGTCGGGTTCACACGTATGCTGCCCAGTCCCCTGGTGGAACTATTCACCTCCTTTATGCAGAAATGAACCGACATCGGTTGAGGACTTGTCATAGACAACACTTCGAATCCACCGGTGCTTATCCGAAAGCGCGGAGAGATAAACATTCCCATCTTGCCCGTAGGATCATACAGTTTTGTAAAAGCCGTCATTGCTGATGGGTCTGCGCTGTTGAAGGCCAGCAGCCAGGCTTTAAACACCTTTTCGGCGGGTGTATCTGATGTGCCTGACCCCTGCGGTGACGCTACGGCTCCAAGCGGATCATACCTCGCATTTACAGAGTGTTTCGATGAAACGCTCGGCCCTTCACCGAGACGGGTGCTCACATGACTACTCAAAATTGTTAACGCGCCCAGCGCTAGTGTTGTGAGCATGCTGCCTAGGAGCAAAGAGGTTGGATGAATTCGATCAGCCGCTAAGACATCGAAACTGGGGATGGTTCCAAAATCGGAGCTTGCGCGGGGGCCGCTGGGCGTCGATCGGGCGAGGCGGTACTCGCGAGGGATTGAAATCGCCAAATCGAAAAGCAGATCATTCCACAGTCGCAGGCGACGGAATAAACCCCGCTCATCACGCGAACGGTCGCGAAATAGTTCCAGGGCGTCCGCCCCGTATGCGTCCCGAAAACCTGCGGGAAGCAGACGCAGCAGGCAGGCATACACCCTTTCAGACATAATCTCCTCGTAGAATGTTCTTTGCGCGTGCGACGCGCAGCACATCTGCAAGACGTGCTGCCTCATTGCGGGCTAGCTTTCGGCCGGCCGAGCTCAACCGGTAAACGCGGCGACGGTCCTGGTCGGTCTCTTTGCCATCAGCCGGTTTGATCTCTTCGATCAGTTTCTCTTCGACGAGCGACTGTATTGAACTGTATAGCGTGCCGGGCCCTAGCCGCACGCGGCCTCCAGTCTGATCCGCCACTTGGCGCATGATGCCATAACCGTGCAAGTCCGCACCAGCGAGGGCGAGCAGAATTTGAAAGGCGGCAGGCGGGAGTGGATCGAGTTTTCTTTTGGGCATGGCAGTCGAATATCAGTATATCGATAATGGACTGCCATTGGCAATCACGGGTTCAGGTAGTCGACCCGTCTAGCTGCAGATGGTCGGAGGTGGCCCGCTTCGGCGTGGAGAGCGTGTCCGCCTCCAGCAGCCACACACCTTTGCCGTGCGTAGACTTAGATGTGTTATGTCTACCAATTCGGTAACCGATCTCAACAAAGAGTTGCGCCCGGCGGCACTTTGATGTCCTCTGGAATGCGGGCCAACTCGACACCACTCAGGATTTCTTCGCCGAAGACTTCATGAACTTCGGTGAGAAATATCAGGATATTCGGCGCATGATCAAACACGTCGTGACGGTTTGGCGCACCGCTTTTCCAGATCTGCACTTTTCAGTCGACTCGATGGTAGCCGAAGGCGATCTGGTGATGTGTGAAGTTTCCTTATAGGGAACGCACCGCGGGAGTTCCAATTTATTCCACCTCTTAACGGACCGAATCTGCTCCCCTCCGGCAGATCCTTTCATGTGAAACACATTCACCGCTTCCGCTTACGCGGCGAAAAGATTTTTGAGCACTTCGCGGTTCGGGATGATTTGGGGATGTTTCAGCAGCTTGGGC
>JAFASD010000287.1 GCA_019244945.1 Acidobacteriaceae bacterium
CGCAAGGAGGAGTGAAATGGCGAATCGGCGGCGAAGACCGGCCGCTGTTTCCAAGAGAACTGGTAGATGTCTCCGGACTTCGCCGATCCGGCTCCCCGGGAGTAGCACCGCCAGGCGTTTCTCTTTGGGTAATCCGTGGCGTTCGAAGAATTCATCACGCGACGAACTCTTTCGAACCATTCTGGCCAAGGGGTGACCGATGTATGTGGCAGGGACGCCGCGCTCTCGAAACCAATTCTCTTCAAAAGGAAAGAGGCAGAAAACGTGGTTTATTAAGTTCCGCATCGTCTTCACGCGCCCCTGCCGCCAAGCCCATACCTGCGGGGCGACCAGGTAAAACACGGGTACGGAGAGGCGCTTAAGATGACGCGCGAGACGCAGATTGAAATCCGGACTGTCGGTGAGGAGCGCTGCATCCGGGCGATGCTGTTCCGCGAAACGGACGAGTTTCCGAAACTCTGCGTAAATGCCGGGAAGGTGGCTTACGACTTCGGCCAAGCCGACCACGGCCAGTTTCGAGGAGTCGATGACCGGTTTCACTCCCGCCGCTTGCAGCCTAGGTCCGGCGCATCCGAAAAAATCGGGCTTGGGATCGGTTTCGGACAGGCCGGAAACGACACCGGCGGCGTACATATCGCCCGACGCTTCGCCCACGGAAACTAAAAAACGCACTTTCAAGTGTAGAACAGGAAGGCGACCCGGTGGCCTGTGCCTGGGAACCGCTCTGCTAGAATCGTGATCGAAAAAACAGATGGCGATTCAGCGAGAGTCTGCCCCCACGAGCCCGGCGCAATCTGCTCTCCTACGGCTGAGCGTGGGTCAATTCGCGGAAAGATTCCGGGGCGAAGTAATTCCGTTGAGCAACACGTTCGGCTACTTCTGTGCATCATTGCCAATGAGCGACGAAGTGCTGAAGGAATATCTGGAAGAGCCGGTTGCTGCGCTTCCCCCGTCGCTTGCAGCCATGCTTCCGCGCGTTTCCATTTTGCTGGTGCCTTACCTGGAGCGATCCGAACGCGGACCCGGCGCAACAAAGCGGAGGACTCGCGCAGCTTTGGAGAAACTCGCGGATTTTGTGGTAGCGGAGCGGCCGGCCGATGGACGCCAATCCTGGGCATCTCAGGTGAGCTTCGAAAACGAAACGGTTCTGGTCTTCGCGTTGAAGGAACAGGACGTGGCCGAATATCACTACCGGTTGTATCGCCGGCTCGCCGCGCTAGTTGCGGACAAATGGTCTTCGGAAATAGCGGGGGCCTATAAAGCGATCGTTCGGGACGAGCTCACCAACAGCGTCCATGGCGAAGTGGATGACGAGAGCTGGCAGGCGAAACAATCCTTGCGCCGCCGGCAAACGAATATCAAGCGCGAAAGCCCTCTGTTCGCAGATTACGTTCGCCAATCGTTTATCGACACGTTGACTTTGTATCTGCACGGCATCTGCTGCGATATCGATGTCGAGACGGGACCCCGGCAATTGCCCAGCCGCTATTTGAGGAAGCGTCTCAGTCTGTTGAAGTCCTTCTATCCGCCGCCTTCGGGCTACATTCTCTTTCCTGAAGAGAACGAACCGGGGAAGATTTCGGAATAGACTAGCTGGCTTGATTGTGCCCGGCCCCGGCAAGATCCAGTTCCGAGGCACGTGCTTTCATCGCTTCGATGCAGAATGCGATGTGCTCATCGAGCGGTACTCCGAGTTCCTGGGCTCCGTCGATAATGTCCTCCCGACTGACTTTTCGGGCGAAGGCTTTGTCTTTGAGCTTGCGCTTGACGGAGGGCACGTCAACCTCGTAAATGCTCCGCCCGGGCTTCACGTAAGCGCAAGCGGTCAAGAAGCCGGTTATTTCGTCACACGCAAATAGAGCGCGTTCGAGCAGCGATACCCGCGGTACGCCGCTATAACTCGCGTGCGAAAGGATAGCGCGTCGGGTCACTTCGTCTACGCCGCGCTCGGCCAGAATGGCCTCACCCTTCATGGGGTGGTCCGGGGCTGCGGGATGAATCTCCCAATCGAAGTCATGCAGCAGTGCAGTCGCTGCCCAGTGCTCCTGATCTTCACCGAATTTTCTGGCATAGGCCACCATGCACGCTTCCACGCCTAGCATGTGGCTCCGCAAGCTCTCGCTCTGCACAAATTCGCAGACAACCCGCCAAGCTTCTTCTCTGGTCATCGTTCTGTCCTCAAAACGCCACGCCCGCCAATTTCTGAACTGTGGCAAATGTATCAGCTTCGCTCGCCGATTTGTCCGGCCGATAGCGCTTCACGCGGGCGAAGCGCAGTGCAAGGCCGCTCTCATAACGCGGGCTGATCTGAATTTCATTAAATGCGATTTCCACCACCAATTTCGGTTCGAGATAGACGGTGTAGTTATCGCGCCCTATCTCCAGTTTGAGAAATTCTTGAGTTTGCCACGCCAGCATCTCGTCGGTTAGGCCTTTAAAGGTTTTACCGAGCATGGCGAAGCCGCCCTTTTCGGTATCCCGCGCGCCCAAGTGGAGGTTGCTTAACCAACCTTCCCGGCGCCCGTTGCCCCATTCCGCGGCCAAGACGACCAAGTCCAGTGTTCGCGCCCGCTTGATCTTGAGCCAGCTTTGGCCGCGCGCTCCGGCCGCATAGGCGGCTTGTCTGGATTTGGCCATGATCCCCTCATGCCCACGTTCGAGCGCGCCGTGGAGAAAGTCCTCAGCCTGTTCGCGATTGGATGTGAAGAGATGAGGCACCAACGTAGAGGCGGGGGCAAGTCTTGCCAGTTCCTCAAACCGGCGTCTCTGCGGCTCATCGCTGAGTGGAGCGCCGTTCAGGTAAATCAGATCAAACCAGAACGGGGTCATCGGCAACTCGTCCATTACGCGATCGACATTCAGCTTCCGGCCAAATCTACGCATGGAAACCTGAAATGGGTGTGGGCGGCCTTGCTGGTCTAAACTAAGGACCTCGCCATCGAGGATTAGGTCTCGCCCGGGAAGCGATCGCACCGACTCGACGATTTCGGGAACGGCAGCGCTCACGTCATTGGACCGCCGGGAATAAACGATGACCTGATCTCCTGATTTATGCGCTTGCACGCGCGCGCCATCGAATTTGTATTCGAGTGCAGCTTCTCCTAGTCCTTCCAAAGCATCAGAAACGTCGGCGGCGGTTTGCGCGAGCATGGGCTGCACTGGGCGAAACAACTGAATCTCGAATTGAGAAAGGCCGGCTTCGCCTTTTTCGAGAACCGCGCGTGCGATACTCGCTCCGCCGCCGCCCATCATCGCGGCGCGGCGAATCCGCTCGGCCGGGATGCCGGAGGCCTTCGCCAAGGCATCCAGCATAATCCCTTCCAGCGCCCCTTGCCGCAGTTCACCGATCAGAAGACGAGTTAGAAACTGTTGCTCGGGTTTTGTCGCTCGGGCTAGAATGCGTTTCAGAAGTTCGCGTTTTCGCTGCTCGGAACCAGGGCCAGCTACAGCCGCAAGTTCTTGCAGGGCGCGGTCGACTTCCAGGATCTCGAGACTGCTGCTTTCCGCGGCCTCACTCGATCCGTCACGCAAAGTGGCGTACCCGATCCCTATTCGCCCCTGCCGGGTTGTGCCGGACAAAAACGCAACGGAGATTTCAACCTCCTCTGGATTTAACTGTTTCAGAAGCGCCGTGAGGAGATCCGTCTTTTCTAAGCGTTTGGTCGTTTCCGCTATTCGGCGGGAGGTCTCGACGACTTGGGCGAGCAGCATAAAGAAGGCTGGCGGGCAGGCTTGGTGGCTAACGAATTGAGGCGGACATTGCGCCTGGAGATCGTTCTAGCGCGGCGCGATCCCAATCGCCTAGTCGGGCCGCAGCTTCGTACGAGCTCTGAAGGAAGTCGAGTACGGCGTCATTCGGCGAACTGGCTTGACGTACGTCGTCGTACTTGAGTATGAATTCGTGTAGCTCAGAACTATAGGAAGCCTGATGGGGCCAAAGCTGTTCTTTGGCCAAGCCAGCCGGTTCCGGCGCGGCATAGGCATAGAACGCCGGCGCGCCGAAGCCGCCATTTCCTGGCCAAAACCCGGCGCTGATCACCTCATGCGAATAGGCTTCGCGGGTAATCGCGTCCGCCTCTGGCCGGGGAGGCGCACGCCGGCCGGAGAATCGAGTCACAGCCAAATCAAAACTGCCCCAAAAAAAGTGCACCGGGCTGGATTTACCAATAAAGCGCGCACGGAAAATCTTGAAGAGCTTGTCCGAGCTTCCTAGAATGCACCAGAAACGGTAAGCAAATTCTTTGTCGTAAGAGGCATGTTGGTGATCTTCGGGAAAAGGAATCGCATCCTTCACCTCAGCGGGCATGGGATTGATCTTCACCTGGATATCCAATGAGCGCAGCAGATCCAGGTATTCTGCATAGAAATCAGCGACAGATTGAGGCCGAAGTTCCATCGACCTGCTGTCCCCAGAACTTGTCCGGGCGTGTAGCCGATGGTCGATGAAATCGAACTCGATGTCGAACAGGCGGTCATGGTAAGGGATGGACGAGGTCGACAAGCCGCGCGGGCTCACGTAAAGGGGCACGTTCCACCAATGATTCACAAGCGGAGTAAGCTCCAGCCGTGTCTTGCCCACAATCTGGGTCCACATGTGAAGGGTTGTGGCCGTGTCTTCCCATTCTTCCCAGGGCAGGGCAGGCCAAGGCTCCAGTACGGACGGGTGTCCTGTCATGTGTCTTCCCTTTATTGTGTTGCTTTATTTTGGGAGCCGCTTAAGCTCACCCTTCAATTATGACCGTCGGATTATGGCCGTCGGCTGCGCAGGAGTGTTCCGAGGTTTATCGGTTAGCCAGCCATAACCCAGGCTCTCGCGCATAGAACAGTTCGGTTCTACCGCAATTATCCGATCGGTTCCATGTTCTCTGAGGATTTCGACTGCGAGGGTAGGATCTGATGAACTCGGCCGGATCCAAATGTCCTTCACTGTCTGTGAAATTGATCGGGAAAGTGGGCATGGGCGCCATCCCCGCCCTTGCCCCGCTTGCCTCTGCCGCAAGATGCAGATGGTAAGTCAATTCGAGCTCTTCCAGCAGGTCCTCGCGTTCAAAATCTTGGCAGCTCCAGTTTCTCCATTGGCGATGTTCCGCGATCTGCCGGAGTTTGGAACAGATCTCGGGCGTGTACCGATCAACAGCTCTCATGCCGGGAAGTGATGCAAGCGTCACTCCAACTCCTCAAACGGCTCGATCTGAATAAATACGTGCAGTATTTTTGAACTGTTGGCGCGAATCGCCTGTTGTACGCGTTCGGCTATGCCATATCCAGCGCGGACCGATAAGTCGGGGCTAACCGCCACGTTCAGGCCGACCACAAAAGCCGCGCCGCTACGTCCGACGAAGCATTCGCCTAAATTCATGACTCCTGGGACGTTTTGGGCAATTCCGCGAGCTTCCTCTTCGATTTCTTCCGGAGATGTTGAGGCGCGGCGATCTCGAATCACTCGAATTTCAAACAGGTGAACAGCTAATTTGCGCAGAGCGACGCTGCGTCCGGGAAGCATGTTGTACCAGAGAAATGGCGCGCTGAAGCCTTTTGTATTCGGAAGCCCGCGGACTCCATAGCGGGTCAGGATTTCCCGCGTTTCATCCAGCGGATCTATTCGCACCGGCATCTCATCAGGCAGAGCGGAACGCTGCGCGACTACCTGCAGCGCCAGATCTGCATTGGTATTATCCAGTTCGAAGACTTTCACCTCGTCATATCCGGGCCTGCCGGGTCCCTGGTTCGACATGGTTTTGATGAGCTCTGGGATGGTGAAACATTTCTCGTACCAAAACGCCCCTGAACGCGCGGCGGAACCAGCGCCAGTGGATTCGGTCGCGCCGCAGTAAAAACAATTAAACCGGCCCAGACGGTCATTGTTTTCGAATGCCCAGCCTACGTCCCCCAGCCGAAGCGTATTGAATGGAGAGCCGCTCCATCGCACGAACACGTATGCTCTGCCGCTATTGAGAGGCATTGCCGAATTATGGACCGGAAGTCCTGAACTGCTCGTCTATTTCCACCCGATAAGCCGCAGCGAGCGCATTCGTTTCATTTGCCATTCCTACCACGGCCATCAATTCCCCGAAAATTTCGTCTGTCATGCCTTTCTTTCGTGCCGAAGCCGAATGAGAGGCCATACAGTATGGGCACTGATTGGTTGCGCTCACCGCAAGATAGATCAGCTCTTTCGTCAGCGCGTCGAGGGTCCCTGGAGCCATGATCTGCTTGATGTCTTCCCATGTTCTGCGCAGCGTGGAAGGGTTTTTCGCAAGCGACTTCCAAAAATTGTTGATCGAGTCCGTCTTGCGGGTCGACATGATGTCGTCATAAACCGCGCGCACTTCCGGACTCGCATCTGCGTATTCAACCATGCAATCTTCCCCAGAGAAATATTATGTCGTTTCAAGAATTACCGATTAAGATTCCGGCTGCAAAGACCAGAACCCCGCCTAGCACCACCTGCATAGCGGCTCGCACCAGGGGCGTATCCATGTAGTGTTCCCGTACCCAGCTAATGATGCTCAGCTCAACGGCCACCACGATAACGGCAACGATCATGGCGGTTCGAAAATCCGCGATCAGGAAGGGCAAGGTATGGCCAATTCCGCCAGCCGTGGTCATCACGCCGGTAATCAACCCTCGCATCGCGGGGCTGCCTCGCCCAGTCAACAAGCCGGTGTCGGAAAGAGCCTCCGCAAAAGCCATGGAGATCCCCGCTCCGACGGACGCGGCCAGCCCAACCTTAAACGCATCCAAATTTGAATTGTGAGTAGCGAGCGCGGATGCGAATAATGGAGCGAGCGTCGACACCGAACCGTCCATTAGACCCGCTAATCCAGGTTGAACATATTGCAGGACGATCGCGCGCCGATGCGCCTCCTCTTCTTCTTTCCGTATTTCCGGTGTTAGCTCTTTTTTTTCGAGCGACTCCGCGGCCGCGGTATGCTTCGCTTCGGCTTCGGCAAGATCGCCTAGCAACCTGCGAGTGGAGGCATCCGTGGTTCTTTGGATAGCAAGCGCATAGAAGCGCCTGGTTTCCGATTCCATCGACTCGATGGCTTTGCGCACGGCGTTCGGCCCGATGCGTTCAAGGAGCCACACTGGTGGCCGTGACACGAAACCTTTCACGTCCTGACGCCGAATGAACGGAATGTGCTCGCCAAATCGCGAGCGATACAGCTCGATCAGTCTGGCTCGATGTTCGGATTCCTCCGCCTGCATCTCATCGAGCAGCTTGGCCGTGGCAGGATAATTCTCCTGGAGGCCTTCGGCGAACTCCCCGTAAATTCGCCCATCCTCCTCTTCGAGAGTAATGGCAACAGCCAAAATTTCCCGTTCAGAGAGGTCTTTGAAATTCTTGGGCATAGTTCCTAGACGCCTTTGATGTACGTAATCACCGGTGTGCAGCCATCTTATCCCGAACGCTAAAATGGGGGCACGCAAGCTGCTGAAAGCAAATCGAAGGCCTCGTAGAAATTACATCTAATGAACACCAGCGTTAAGTCAGGCGCAAGCCGGGTTATGCGAATCGGGCTTGCTGCTATAGGCGGTGTCGTGGTGATAGGCCTGATCGCTCCTTTCATAAGCGCTGGCCGATTCAGCGGGCGCATTCAACAGGCCCTCGAGGATTCTCTCGGGCGGAAGGTGCATTTCAGTAAGGTCCGCTTCACACTGTTTTCTGGACCAGGGTTTGCGCTCGAGGATGTGACGATTGACGAGGATCCGCACTATGGTCTGGAGCCCTTCGCGTACGTGACGACATTAAACGCTCGCCTGCGCTTGGACAAATTGCTGTTGGGCCGTATGGCGTTTGCAAATTTGCAACTGATCGATCCTTCGTTGAACCTGGTAAAGCGAAGCGATGGAACATGGAACGCGATCGAGCTGATTGAGCGTTTCACAGCGCCGCGGCGCGCGCCCCTCAACCTGTTTCCCGCGATGAATGTCTTGGGCGCGCGGATCGATTTCAAATTCGGAGCGCGGAAGACCGCGCTCTATATTGCGGACGCGGACCTAACAATTTACCCGGAGCATTCCGGAAAGCTCTACATTCGGTTTTCCGGTTCTCCAGCCCGGACCGATCGCGCTGGAAATGGTTTCGGTCATTTGCGGGGCGCGGCCACCTGGAGCATGAACGCCCGAGGGTCCAAGGAGAAAGAACTGCAAGCAGATGTGATCCTCGATCCCAGTAATTTGAGCGAAATGACCACTCTTGTCGAGGGCCACGATGCCGGCGTGCACGGAACCGTCAGCTCGCACGCCAGCATCGAAGGCCCTTTGACGAATCTTCGAGTTTCGGGGGAATTGCATCTGGACGACGTTCACCGGTGGGACTTGCTGCCATCGAGTGGCGAGACTTTGCGCATACGATATCGAGGCGACATCGATCTGCTGGCTCACCGCTTTGATGTGGAAACGTTCCCATTGCATCCCGGCGAGACCACCCCGGTGGCGCTCCAGGTCCGGGTCGCGGATTTTCTCACGCGTCCTACGTATTCGATTTTTGTGCGGCTCGACAAGGCGCCGGTGGAAGGATTGTTGCCGCTTAGCCGCCGCATGGGCTTGACGCTGCCTCAAGACGTGAAGCTTCAGGGAGCGCTGGATGGGGTGATCGGTTATTCGAATACGACAGGTCTGCTCGGCGGCATCGTGGTAAATGATTTGACTGCATCGCTGCCGAACGGCCCGCCTCTCACGGCTCCGCTCGCCAGGGCCAACATTTCGGCTGATTCCGTGCATTTCGAGCCCGCAGCTATTCAGACT
>JAFASD010000496.1 GCA_019244945.1 Acidobacteriaceae bacterium
CCGTTGAAAAACTCTCTCTCCGACGGGCAGTTGCTCAGGGTGATAACCAAGTGCATTCCGACATCCTCGACCAGGCGGCGCTCACTGGTGATGCCGTACAAATATCCGATCAACAGAATGCGGAGCAGGACTTCTGGATCGATTGAAGGGCATGGGTGTAGCTCGCCTTCAAGGTTTCGCGCACAAGGGCGAAGTCGATGTGTCGATCAACGAGGCGTAACAGATGACCTTCGGGAATACGGTCTTCAATCCGGAAAAGAGCGATTCAGAACGAGCTTGTCGGCCCATCATGGTGAGCAGTGCACCTCCGGAAAAGTTAATGGAGAACAACATCTAAGAAGCTCGATAGAAAGACGTTCGCAAAGGTGTTAAAAAGTCACCCAAAACATTCAGCAAAGGAATTGTTTGAGTTGTTTCGGTGACACTACTTCTGATAGATCAATTCCCGGGTTGCCGTACGACTTTGTGAAGTTGGTGGTCATCGGCAACAATGTCTGCCGTTGCCAAAGGCCGATTCCGCCAACGGTCACCGGCTTTCCTCACGTATGTTGCGAAGATGTACGGCCAGGGGATCAGAATCGGCTCTAAAAGAACTCCCATCAGCATCGGCTTCAGATACCAAGTGGGTGCTCCGGTGGAGAGACGAGGAAGTGCGACCGCCAGCAGCCAGATTAACTTGTACGTGACCTGTAGGAAGATCAGCGGCAGCATCTTCAGCGGATAGCGTACACCGATGATGCAGAGGAGAGATAGGGCGCCCCAGAAGGCCACGGCCACGCCTTCCAGCGGATTCGCCCAGCCCGCATGCCTGAAAATGCCAGGCCAAACGGACAGTCCAAGTATGACGAAATTCCCGAGATAGAGAGCACGGAGGAGATAAAGCCGCAAAAGAGAGACGCCTTCGTGCATCTTGGTTCAATCCTCCCTATTGGTTCAATCCTCCCTATAGGATCTTGCGGAAGGACTGACCGTCGTCCCTTTGTTGAGAAAACATTTCAGCCGCGCATGACCTGTCTCTAGATCACGGGCACCCGAGATCACCAGAGTTTTTCAACAGCATCTGCCGTATGGCGACCATCAATACTCACTCCTCGCGCAGCAGTGTCATAGGATCCAGCGACAATATCCGTTGTGCTGGTATCCATGTCGCTAAAAGGCCGAGTAGCGCCATCACGAGAACGACGCCACTCAGTACCAGCGGGTCACGGGGAGTCGCCTGATAGACGATCGAAGCCAGCACCCGGCTGGCCAGAATTCCGAGAATGAGTCCGGCTGCCGAACCGAAGGCAAGCAGTTTCAAGGGCCGCCCCAAAGCTGCCTGTAACACCTCCTCTCGACGGGCGCCTAGCGCCATACGGATTCCCAACTCTTTCAGCCGCTTGCTCACTGAGTACGCAGCCATTCCAAAGATGCCGGTAATCGAAAGCATTGCTCCGAGAACGCCCAGCACACCCAAGGACATGGTCGCCATACGCGGAGCAAACAGCGCCCCATCCATTTCTATACCCCACGTCTGAATGAGAGAAGGCACTCCGGGATCCAACTTCCGCAAGGCGGTCCTGATATCGGCAGATAGTTGCTGCGGATCGCGGCTTGAGCGGACCACCAGCGATGTTTCGCTGGAAGGGAGCTGCAGGATGGGTAGAAACATCGCTGGCTGTGCAGTTTCAGTGAGGCTCGCTGTGTATTTTCCGTCCTCGACGATACCTAGTACTTGGATACGCTTTCCAGCCCGCATTTTGTAATAGCTGCCCATTGCGGTTGTTGCGGAGCCGAAGACCTTTTTTGCGAACTCTCGATTCACTACGGCTACCGGCGGAGAATCTTTGTCGTCCCCCCAGGTAAAGCTCCGTCCCATCAGCAACGCTGTCCCGGCGGCGGGGAAGTAATCGGGAGAAATGCCATAGAGGATGGCGTCGGCAGCAGCATTAGCCGGCCTTAGGTCTGTCGTTTTGTCAGTAAACACATCCGCATCATTCCAGCCCAAATGCAGTGGCGGGTACTGACCGACCAATCCGACAGACGTCACGCCCGGAATGGCCCTTGTCGCATCGATCATACGGCGCTGCATGGCGGGAGCAGCGTCGCCACTGTAACCGGCCATGCTCAGGTCCGTACCCACCAGCAGGGCGTTACGTGGCTCAAAACCAAAATTACTGTGCAGCGAACGGATCAGCCCTCGCACCGCGACAATCGAAAAAGTGACTAGCAGTGCACAGATCGTGATTTGCGCGGTAATCAACAGGTCGCGAATCGTAATTCGCCGCCGATTCGTAGTACTCAATCCAGACTTGACAATGTCGTATGGATCGGTGTGAAGTGCCTGTCTCACGGGAACCGCGCCGAACAAGAATCCACTCGCCAGACTCAATAACAGAGCGATTCCATAGACAGTTGCGTCCGGGTTCACCGGTATATTCATGGGATATTCGGGAAATGGCTGCCAAGTGCTGAGGGAGTGTAACAGCACGACACTGGCCCATAGTCCAGCAGCGCCTCCCAGCAATGAGACCAGAAGAGCTTCCGTAAATAGCGTCCGCGCAATACGGATGCGGCCCGCTCCCAGCGCGAGTCGTAGAGCAACTTCGCGGGTTCGGTCGGCAGCGCGAGCGGCAAAGAGGCCGCCCAGGTTTGCGCATGAGGCCAGCAGAATTAATACCGCGAGCACCATTAACGCACTGACGAATGCCCGTATAGGCCGGTCAAAAACATCGCTACCAAGACCGAGACGCGCCAATAAAAACGTCAGCCGTCCTTCATCTTTGGGATAACTCTTTTGCAAATCTGAGCCAATGAAGTTTAGGTCAGCAATCGCCTGGGCAGGAGTAACATCTGCTTTCAGATGTCCCATCACGGAAAGAAGCAAACGATTTCCGCGCGCATTGAGCCGGCTCTCGCCGTCGATCTGTTCCTGGTTCACGATTGGCACAAAGAAATCGGGAGAAAAGATCAGCAACGTTCCGCGGAATCCGGGCGGCGCTACGCCGATGATCGTAAAAGGATGCTTATTTAATTGAACAGTGCGGCCCACAACTCCACGATCATGCTGAAAGTGGGTTTGCCAATAGGCGTACGTGAGCACAATATACGGAGCACTGTTCGCGCCATGCTCATCGGAGCTATGGATTAACCTGCCGAGATATGGACGAACGCCTAATACTTCGAAGTAATTCCCACTCACCTGATAAAGCAACGCGCGGGATGGGTTATAGCCTGTGTCGAGCCCAGCCTGAGAGACGGTATATGCCGCCAAAGCATGAAAGCTGCGGTTGCGATCGCGTAAGTCGCGATAGTTCGCATAAGATTCGTTCCCAAACTTGTCGTCCGCGCGCTGTAGTGCGTAGAGACTCTCGGCCTCCGGCAAATTCAGCGGCCGCAGAATCAGTGCGTTCAGTACGCCAAACACAATGGCGTTCGCGCTAATCGCCAATGCCACCGTCAAAACGGCGACGATTGCGAATGCCGGAGACTTACGCAACGTGCGAACGCTGAGGCGCAAATCCTGTATCGCCGTTTCTATCAAATTGCCGCCGAGCGCTTCGCGGCATTCCTCCTTGAACCGTCCATGGGCGCCGAACTCGATGCGCGCGCGGCGTTCTGCCGTTGCACGATTCAGGCCGGAACGTTCCAGATCGTCTGCGCGGTGTTGAACATGTGAGCGAAGCTCCTCTTCCATTTCGCCGTCGATCTGCGAACGACGAAGAACCTTAGAGACAACACAATGAAGGTAGGCCAGTAGAGTCATGTTTCTTGGATTAGTGAGACAAAGACCAACTCACTCCTCGCGTAGCAGGGTCATAGGATCGAGCGACAGCACTCGTTGTGCTGGGATCCACGTCGCTAGCAGGCCGAGTAACGCCATTGCGAGAACGACGCCAGTGAGTACCAGCGGGTCGCGGGGAGTTGCCTGATAGACGATCGAAGCCAACACCCGACTCGCCAGAATTCCCAGGCACAATCCCGCGCCCGAACCCCAGGCCAGCAATTTGAACGCGCGTCCCAAGGCTGCCTGTAGCAGTTCCTGGCGCCGCGCACCGAGGGCCATACGAATTCCCAACTCTTTCAGCCGCTTGCTCACCGAGTACGCAGCCATTCCAAAAACACCAGTGATTGACAGCAATGCGCCCATCGCACCCAGCACACCGAGCGACATCGTTGCCACGCGCGAAGGAAACAGAACTACGCTCAGGAGGCTGTTCCACGTCTCGGTGTCAACGGGAAGACCTGAGTCGAGCTCGTGCAGTTTACTCCTTATGGCCGCGGCGAGTTCTTGCGGATCGCGGTGGGAGCGGAGCACCACAGACGACTTACTCAACGGCGATTGCAGGAACGAAAGAAACATTGCGGGCTGTTGCTCCTCCGTGAGGCTCACGTATTTTCCGTTTTCGACGATGCCCACCACTTGAACACGCGTTCCATCCTGCAGCTTGTAATATCTGCCCAACGCGCCGTCTGCGGAGCCGAACATCCTGGCGGCAAACTCCCGGTTCACTATGGCAACGCGAGGCGCGTTTTGGTCGTCATGCCAACTGAAACTCCTTCCCGCCAACAGGCGTGTGGCGGCCGCATCGAAATATCCGGGAGATATGTCGTATTTATAGGGCGAGGCGGCGATATTCGATTGCCTCAGATCTGTGGTTTCTTCTTTGAAGATATTGGCCCTGATGCCGGCGGTATAGACCAAGGGAGGATAATTGGTCACCAATCCCGTTCGCTCGACGCCGGGAATGGTCTTCAGGGCGTCGATCATGCGCTTTTGCATGGCGGTCACTCTGTCAATGCTGTAACCTGCCATTGC
>JAFASD010000103.1 GCA_019244945.1 Acidobacteriaceae bacterium
TCGCGCGAGCGGACCCTATCCGGAGCTCTGCGCGATGCCCTGCTGCAAATCGAAGGCGCGTTCTCGCTCGTTTTCTTGGCGGAAGACCGGATTATTGTCGCGCGAGACCCGTACGGCTTTCGTCCGCTTGCCATGGGACGGCTGGAAATGGCAGACGGGCGCGCCGCAATCGTCTTTGCATCGGAGACTTGTGCGTTCGATCTGATTGGCGCAACCTACACCGGCGATGTCGAACCCGGCGAAATGGTGATCGTCAGCCCGGATGGCATCAGACGCGAACGTTACACTCCGCCCGAAGCTCCCGCGCACTGCGTCTTCGAGCATGTCTATTTCTCCCGGCCCGATTCTGTCGTCTTCGGAAAGCCCGTTGCCGAATCCCGCGAGCGGATGGGCCGCTTGCTCGCTCGCGAGCACCCGGTCGAAGCCGATGTCGTCGTTCCGGTTCCCGATTCCGGCGTAGCCGCAGCCATCGGCTATGCTTCCGAATCCGAAATCCCCTACCGTCAGGCCCTGATCCGCAATCACTATGTCGGCCGCACGTTCATCGAACCTTCTCAGGCCATCCGCGATTTCGGCGTAAAGCTCAAATTAAATCCCGTCCGGCATCTGCTCGAAGGCAAACGCGTCATTCTAGTGGATGACTCGATTGTTCGCGGAACCACTAGCCGCAAAATTGTGCGTATGGTCCGCAACGCCGGCGCGAGCGAAGTGCATTTACGCATCTCCTGCCCGCCCACAATTTCGCCATGCTATTACGGCGTCGACACGCCATCGCTGCACGAGCTTATAGCCGCGAAATACGACATAAAACAGATCGAAGAGTATGTAGAAGCGGATTCTCTCGCCTACTTGTCTCTCGAATCCCTTCGCGAATCCGTGAAAGACTCAGACCATCGATTCTGTTACGCCTGCTACACCGGCAAGTATCCTACCCTCGTACAAATTGACGAGATCGTAATGGCAAAGACCGGCTGTTGTTAGCCCGCCACCGCTATATCGGTCCGGTTCGCCTGCTCTAACTCCCCCGAAATAAGATCGCGCACGCGATTGGTAACTGCTCCGCGGTCCTTAATCGTGAGTTGCGCCGTGTCAATCGGCTTCAAAATTCGCAGCGTTACTTGCCCAGCTTCCGGAATACCGCCACCGTAGGGCAATATCTCGCGGCTTCCTATGATAACCAGCGGCACAACCGGCACGCCGGCGCGAATCGCGATGTAAGCGCCGCCCTCTTTAAACGGTCGCAGCACGCCATCATGCGAGCGTCCGCCTTCGGGAAAAATCAGCAGCGAAATCTTCTTCTCCTGGATCGCCTGCGCCGCAAGCTGCATCGTCTTCACGGAGGCCCGCGGATCTTCCCTCGGAACCGGAATGTGTCCAGCCCGGCTGAGATGCTGCCCCAGAAAAGGAATCTGGAACAGACCGCGCTTCGCCAGAAACCTGAATTGAACCGGAATCGAGGCCAGCACCACCGGCGTATCCATATAGCTGAGGTGATTCGAGATGAAAACGTAGCTCGCCTGCAAATCCAGTTGATCGAGTCCTCCGACCCGAACACGAACCCCACTCACCCCCAGCAACGTTCTCGCCCACCTTCTCGCCACGCGAATCTGGGTCGCACCGGTCGGATCGAAAAACGAAACAATCAGGCTGATGGTCCCAAAGAAAATCGTCGCCAGCACGATGGCGGGATCGGCAAACAAAAGGCCGCGCAGCCTGCTCATGAAACGCCTATTTTATGCAACAGCCCTCTCGCCTCACCCACCAGAAATAACGATCCCGTGAAGAAGACCACCGCGTCTTTTGACGCGGTCTGCGCCATCTCAATGGCCTGTCCGACCGTCTCCGCTATCACCGCGTTTGCGTGACTACTCATCTCTAAAATCGCCTCCGGGCGAAGCGCTCTTGGGAAACTAGGAGCGGTCACGATCAGCCGGTCTGCCAATGGGAATAACTGGCTGGTCACCTCGTCAATCGCTTTATCGCGCATCGCGCCGTACACTATCCACACCAGCCGGCTTCCGCAGAATTCCCGAATGTAAGCAGCCAAAGCTCCCGCGCCCGCGGGATTGTGAGCGCCATCCAAGATAAAATCCGGCTCTCGCGAGACCAGCTCGAGCCTCCCTGGCCAGCGAACACTCGCAAGGCCCGCCTGAATCGCAGGAACGGAAACGCCCAACCAGCGGCAAACCAGAATTGCAGTCGCTGCATTCTCCATCTGGTGTCTTCCTGGCAGTCCACATTCGTATCGCTCGCCACCCAAGGAAAAACTCGATCCATGCGCGCTCGCGTCAATGTCGGTCATAGGCGCGTCGCCAATGTGCAGCAATTCGCACCCGAGTTGATGTGCCCGTTCCGCAATCACCACCTCCGCCTCTGGCGCTTGTTTCGCCACCACCACGGAAACTCCGCGCTTCAGAATGCCGGCTTTTTCCGACGCGATGGCCTCGAGCGTGTTGCCTAGAAATGATTCGTGATCAAACGCAATTGGGGTAATTGCGCAGACCACGGGAGAAACTACATTGGTCGCGTCCAATCTCCCTCCCAACCCAACTTCCAAAACACTGATATCGCACTGCTCCTGGAAAAAGACGAGCGCCATCGCGGTGACCGTCTCGAAGTAAGAAGGTTGGCTGTCTAAACGTTCCGCAGCCGCATGAACCATCTCAAACAGTCTGGCGAATTCCCGCTCCGATACGGCACTTCCACAAAGTTGAATGCGCTCGGTAGGTTCAATCAAATGCGGCGACGTATACAGTCCGGTTCGGAACCCCGCGTGCCGAAGCACATTCGCGATCATGGCGCACGTCGAACCTTTTCCATTGGTCCCCGCCACATGAACGAACCGCTGCCCACTCTCCGGATTTCCAAGCTCCGCCAGCAGCGCTTGTATCCGCTCCAATCCAAACTTCGCCCCAATCTTCAACTCGTTTCCGAGTGAATAAAGATAGCGGACCGCCTCAGAGTAGCTCACGTTCACCGACATCGTAGCGCGCTGAACAAAAGCGTCGTTGATTGACCTTAATGAACCAAAGAAACTCGCTCGTTCATCCGAACCGCGGAGTCGATCCGTAATTACTAGTGACTGAGAAAAAAACAAAGAGGAGAAATTACGAAATGAGAATTAGGTTCGCTATTGCCGCAGGTGTACTCACTGCGGTTCTTGCGCTAGGAATGACCGCTCAAGACAATATGGAAAACGTTCCCATGGTCGGCGGAGCGGCGATGTACCCCAGCAAGGATATCATCCAAAACGCGATGAACTCGAAGGATCACACCACGCTCGTCGCTGCCGTAAAAGCTGCCGGATTAGTGGATACGCTCGAGGGCTCCGGACCGTTCACGGTATTCGCTCCAACGAACGCTGCCTTTGATAAATTGCCCGCCGGAACTGTCGACACGCTGCTGAAGCCGGAGAATCAGGATCAGTTGAAAAAAGTTCTCACCTATCACGTGGTCGCGGGAAGGATTACGGCGCATAAGCTGGCAG
>JAFASD010000130.1 GCA_019244945.1 Acidobacteriaceae bacterium
TTGATCCTCGTCATAATGCGGGACGTTGAGGGCCATTTCGAAGTTGTTCATGGTGTTGCCAACGATGTCCTTGGCAACAATATTCAGCCGGTATGTTCCGGGCGGCAGGGGGATGGTTTTGGAGTAAACCTGGGACCCACTGATCGCTTGCTGGAGCATCTCAGAAGGCACTTCGGCCGTGATCGTCTCCTCAAACCAATTCACCGGCCGACGGGTGAGTGAAGTGATGCGCCCGTACAGGTTGACGGTCGCTTTGGCAACCTTTTCTTTGGTGGCGTAGTTGAGATCGCTGTTTTTGAAAAGCACCGTGAGGTCGGTAAGAACAGTGGCATCGGTGACGCGGATGAAATCAGCGCGAACCTGCATGGGCAGGGTGTTGTAACGGATGTTCGAATTGACCACCGCATCCAGATCTTTGAACTTGATGACGGGGGCTTTTTGCAAATTCGCGTACTGCTCGAGACGCGTGAATTCGTTCATGCTCTCGGGAAGGGGCTGGTTGCCGGTGCCGAGGTGCGTTCCATCGGTACGTTGAAACCGCTGGGTCTTGTCCGACATACCCATCTGCTCAGAGAGGGTCAAGCCGGCGCCGGGGACGTACAGCAGAGCGTCTTTTTCTTCCGGATCGAGGCTGATGTGATATTCGCCGCTCATCGTGGTGTCGACGAATTCGATTACGATGTTGCTGCCGACGCCGTCGATGTAGCGGTAGCGCCAGTCTTCGAATGGGTAGGTGGAAGTCTCGCCGCCGCCTTCTTCGATGGGGCGCTCATAGCTGCCGCCTGAGGGGTGAGAATCGATCTCATCGGGGGCGCCGTACTTGATGTAGATTCTTCCGCGATCGGTCTTCCAGCCTGGAATACCGGAGGCGTAGTGATCGTTGGCGTAGGCGATACGGCGATAATGCTCTTCCTTATACTCGTTCTCTTCGGTATCAGGCGTGGGGTCGCGGCGGAGCCAGAACTGTTCGACGAATTGTTGGCGCTCTTCGTCGGTCTTCAAGCGTTTAAAAGCCTGCTTCTCCTCGTCGGTGATGATGTAGACCACGTCCTCATTCAGCCATTTCTTCCAAGGGCCGGCGAGTTCTCGTTCCAAGGCTTTTTGCTTCTTGGCTATTTCCTTTTTGGTGAGGGGCTTGGCGACGGTTTGATCAGACGAGCTGCTAGAGCTGCTGCTGCTGGTACTCTGATCCTGAGCCGCGAGCATCCCTCCGGCAAGGGCGATAGCGGAGATGCCGACAAGGAAGGGCGTGCGGAAACAAGGAAGTAACTTCATAACGGGAGAACCACCTCTGTGGGCTGCGAGGGCTTACTCATTCAGTCTAATGGGGTTTGGCTGTGACGTCAACGCCGAGACGCGTGGCTGAGGTCGGAGGTTTCGTTGAGAAGGGCGCTCGCGCGCAGCAGCAACGGTCCGCTTGATACTGTAATGTCTACGATATTCGGGATAGGCGTTCCCGAAATAGAAAGCGTGCGCCGAATTCTGGACGGTGCTACTGATTAAGATGTAGTCTTAACAGACACATAGCGTTACGAAGCAAATGGTTGCCGACGTGCAAATCATGGATAATTTGTGTAAATTGGCGGAAAGGCTACACTGCGCCGGAAGGTTATCTGGGTGAGCCAGTCTAGAAATCAATTCGCGGGTACCCTGCTGCTCTTGCTGACGGTCGCGGCCTTGATAGCCGGGGTCCTGAGCTTCGATCATCTGCGGAGCTATCCCATGCACGACGACGGCGTGACCTGGGTAGACCGCAAGGCCCCGAGCGGCGGGAATGAAGTGATTGCCGCCTATGTCTTGGCGCATGGGCCGGGGGAAAAGGCGGGTATTCGGCTGGGGGACCGGCTACTTAAGGTAGGGACATCCCCGATCCACAATGCGTTGGATGTTCCGCAAGCGCTCTGGCAGATTCCGCTTTTGGGGCAGACGCAATATACGTTGTCGCGGGGTGGGATCGAATTTCAGAAAGACAACATTTTTATACAGGCCGCTCCGCGCGATTCAGCGGTCTATTACCAATACATTGTTGGGTTGTTTTATCTGGCGATCGGGCTGTTCGTCTATTATCGCCGGACGAGTGCCGCGAAATCGCTCCATTTCTTCGTTTTGTGTCTGATTTCGTTTATCGCGTCCTGTTTTCACTATTCGGGAAAACTGAACACGTTTGATGAGGCGATGTATTGGGGTAATCTGACGGCGAATTTGCTTGCCCCGGCGATTTTCCTGCATTTTTGCCTGACATTTCACAGTCGTCCCCGGTTTCTGCAGCGTCGAGGAGCGTGGCTGTGGCTCTACGTGCCTTCCGCTATTCTGCTGGGGTTTGTGGCGGCCTCGGCCGAGGGGATACTGAAATTTTCAATCCCGCTGCTCGAGGTTCGCTGGCTTTTGGACCGGCTGACACTGGCCTTTTCGGTGGTTCTTTATGCGATGGGAGCGGCCGCGCTTGGCCTCGACTTCGCGCGTGAGGAAGATCCCGTGATGCGCCGGCAACTGAAGTATCTGCGTAACGGGGCCGTCGCGGGGCTTGCGCCGTTTGCGTTGTTGTACGCGGTGCCGTACATTGCGGGCGCGGTTCCGACGCATCTGATGAATTTAAGTGTTCTCTCGATGGGACTGATACCGCTGACCTGGGCTTATGCGATCACTCGCTACCGGCTCATGGACGTGGATATTATTTTCCAGCAGGGATACGTTTACACACTTGCGACGCTCGCGGTTATCGGCACGTTTTACGGACTGATTTTTCTGATCTTCAATACGCAAAACATTTCGCCTCCGGCTTTCGTGGTGCTGATTGCGTTTGCGACTTTCGTCTTCCAGCCGATTCGTCACTGGATTCAGGAGCAGCTTGACCGCTGGGTTTTCTATAAAGATCGCTACGACGCTCGTCTGACGTTGATTGAGTTTGCGCGCGAGCTCAGTTCCGAGACCGATGAGAACGCGATGCTTGGCAAGGTTTCCGAGCGATTGCTGAAGACGCTTTCGATTCAACAGATCGGGTTTTTTGTGACGGATGGAGGAGCGGGGGGCTTCCATCTGCATTCGCTGACGCAGAAATCGGGTAGACCGGCGAGCGCGGGTCAAGTGCCGCTGGATTTGCAGTTCCTGGAGGCGTCCGCCGAGGAGCCGTATCTGTTTTTCGAACGGCCCAAGCACATGAGGGACATCGTTTCGCGGCAGTGGCCACAGTCGGTCAGGGACACGATCGCGGAACTTGATTTCACTTACTACGTGGCGTGCAAGAGCCGTGGCAAGACGCTGGCCTATTTTGGCGTCAGTCGCACGACGGAAGGCGACTTTTTGTCCCACGACGATATGGAATTGCTGGTTACGCTTTCCAATTACGTCGCCATTGCGATCGAGAATTCGCGGCTGTATAGCTCGTTGCAAGACAAAGCGGATGAGTACGAGCGTCTGAAAGAGTTCAGCGAGAACATAGTTGAATCCATCAATGTAGGCATTCTGGCCGTGGGATTGGATGACCGCGTGGAGAGCTGGAACAGCCAAATCGAGAAGCTGACGGGCATTTCGCGGGAACAGGCGGTCGGACAATGCTTGTCGGAGTTGTTTCCGGTGGAGCTATGCCAGAAATTCGACGAACTGCGCGGAGAGCAAGGCGTCCACAACCTCTACAAGATCGCGTTGCGACCGCGACTGGTCGCGTCATCGGCTGCTGCGAACGGGGCCCCGCGAAAAGAGTATGGCGGCCTGGAACTCACGAAGCCTGCGCCGGCAGTTCGGGAATCGATCGTGAATCTCGCCATCGCTCCTTTGGTTTCGAAGGAGCTGAAGCAGATCGGGCGGTTGATTATTTTCGACGATGTGACGGACCGGGATGAGTTGGAACGAAGGCTGGTCCAAGCGGATAAACTCAGCTCGATTGGACTGCTGGCTGCGGGTGTGGCGCACGAGGTGAACACGCCCTTGGCGGTCATTTCGACGTATGCTCAGATGCTGGCGAAGCAGATCTCGGGGGACGATCATAAATCGAAGCTGCTTGAAAAGATCGCGAAGCAGACGTTCCGCGCGAGCGAAATTGTCAATTCGCTGTTGAATTTTTCGCGCACTTCGCCGACGGACTTTGTCGAGATCGATTTGAACCGTGTCATTCGGGAAACGGTGACTCTGGTGGAACATCAATTTCAAAAAGCGAGAGTGACCACGCAGCTTGCGCTGGCGGAAGAACTGCCCATGGTACGCGGCAATTCCGGAAAGCTTCAGCAGGTTTTTCTAAACCTATTCATTAATGCTCGCGACGCCATGCCGGGAGGGGGCGCGCTTACGGTGCGCACCTGGGCCGAAAGCGGATTTGCGCACGTCGAAATTGCCGATACGGGGCAGGGGATTCCGCCGGAACATCTTGCGCGCATATATGATCCATTCTTCACGACCAAAGGACCAAAGAAGGGAACCGGGTTGGGGCTTTCGATCACTTACGGGATCGTGCAGGAGCACAACGGGATCATTGAAGTGGAAAGTGCGGTCGGGCGGGGCACGCGGTTTCGGCTGGAGTTTCCCGGCGTGGCACTGCGCACTATCAAGCCGGTCGAGCGCCCGCGCGAAGCATTGCCAGCTTGAGAAATTTCAGTGCTGGTACACTGTGGCCGATGACAAACAAAGGTGAATCGCAGAGGACGACAACGTTAAAGGGCAATCCGCTTCCATTAGTGGGACCGGAGCTGAAGGTTGGGGATACGGCGCCGGATTTTGAGGTGGTGGACGGAAATCTTCAGAAGGTGAATCTCGAAAAAACCGGCGGCGGAGTGCGAATTTTCAGTGTGGTTCCATCGTTGGACACTCCCGTTTGCGACGCTCAAACGAAGCGGTTTGAAGACGAAGCGGGCAAGAATTCCGGCGTGCGAATTTTCACGATAAGCATGGATCTGCCATTTGCGCAGAAGCGCTGGTGCGGGAATTTTGGGATCAATCGCGTTTCAATGCTTTCGGATCACCGAACGGGCTCGTTCGGGGAGCGTTACGGAACGCTGATTCCCGATCTCCGCATCGAGAGCCGGGCCATCTTTGTGTTGGACGCCGAGAACAAGCTGCGCTATGTCGAGTACGTGAAAGAAGTCGGCGACCACCCGGATTATGAAGCGGCGCTGAGCGCGACTGCCGCTCTGCAGCAGACGGCGCAGTCAGCGGGATAGCTTCAATCGATCAGTAGGCAAACTGCCTGACGCCCGGAGCGCGCATCATTTGAGAGGCGCGAAAGGAATCCGGCAGAGTCGCCGTTAAAAACCAGAAGTCCTCAATCGCGCGGACGACGTGCACATATTCCTGCAAGTCGGCCGGTTTGGTAATGTAGCAATTCGCGTTGAGCGCGTAGGCCTGAAAGATGTCTTCATCCGCCCGCGAGCTGGTCATCACCAGTACCGGGATCTGCTTGAGGATGGGAGAGGCTTTCACTTCGCTGAGCACTTCACGCCCGTTCTTTCTGGGAAGGTTGAGGTCCAGGAGAACCAGATCGGGCCGATTTGCCAAGCCGACCTCAGCCTGATGCAAGTAGTCCATAGCTTCAACTCCGTCGCGCGCGACGCTAATTTGGACGGGTACGGCGGTTTCCTTGAGGGCCTCCCGTATCAGGCGGACATCGCTGGGACTATCTTCCACCAAGAGAATTCTTAAGGACTTCATAACTGAACGCTCCCGCCAAAACCGTAAGCAAGTTCAAATCCAAAGATCTAAATGGTTGTATTAAAGAGAGTTCACTGTGGTGGAAAGAGGCGCGGTCAGTAAGAAGTAGGACATGGCCTTACATGCTGCTGGCAAAAAATGCGTTTTCATGTGGCGGGGCGATTTGATTGACATTCCGATAAGTTCCTTCTTATCATTGGCATTGCGGCGGTCCGTTACTTTTTGCCCGCAGAGAGGTATCCGGCGGACCAGGTTTCGCGCTGGGAGGCTGCTTGATCAAGCTAGACATCGTTAATGAAGTCGTGAACCGCACGGGTATCACCAAGACGAAGGCAGAAATGGCGGTTGAGACGGTCTTCGAAACGATGAAGAAGGCGCTGAGCGAGGGCGACCGGATTGAGCTGCGCGGCTTCGGGATATTCAACGTGCGGCCGCGGAAAACTGGAATCGGGCGGAATCCGCGAACGGGCGCAGAGGTTGCTATTCCACCGGGCAAAGCCGTCCGGTTCAAGCCCGGCAAGGAACTGCAGACTCTGCAGTAACGCGTCGTGTTTGAGCCGAGCTTTACGGCGCGAAGAACGAATCACGTCATTACAGTGGGTAACGAACCGGGTGTGCGTTCATGGGTCTGGGAAAGCTCGCCGCGATTCGCGAGAGCATCCGGCTGGCCTAGAAGGTGGTGGATCAACGCACTTTTGTTTTTCCTCACCCTGCTCACAACCACGGTTTTCGGGTTCGGACTGGTTCAGAGCTTTTCAAACGGCCATTTATTCGAAGTTGACTGGATACTAGACGGATACACGCGGCTGGCGCACGGCGATCCGGGAATGTGGCGAGGGATTTCCTTCTCGATTCCGCTGCTGCTGATTCTGCTCGCGCATGAGTTTGGCCATTACGTTATGAGCTGGCGGTGGCGAGTGAACGCGAGCCTTCCTTATTTTTTGCCGTCTCCTCTCCTGTTTGGCACTTTCGGCGCCTTTATCAGGATCCGCTCGCCCATTTACACGCGGAGGGCGCTGATCGACATCGGCATGTCGGGTCCGTTGGCGGGGGCGATCATACTGGCGCCATTTCTCGTGGCCGGGGTCTGGATGTCAAAGGTTGTGCACGGGGCGCTCGATGCTGGAACACTCACATTCGGGACGCCGATATTGCTGCGCGTGGTGGAGCGGCTGCGTTTTCCCGGAATTGCGGCGTCGCATATTGCTCTTCATCCGATGGCAATGGCGGCCTGGGCGGGTCTTCTGGCAACCGCGATTAACCTTTTACCGATCGGCCAATCTGATGGTGGACATATTTTATACGCGATTCTGGGGGAGCGTTGGCACCGGGTGATTTCGCGCGCGCTGACCGGGGTGCTGGTATTGATGGGTTTTCTGTACGCTGCCTGGTGGATTTGGGCAGTACTGATGTTCTTCTTCGGAAGGCGTCATCCTTTGATCTACGACCGAACGCCGTTAACGGGATGGCGTCTTGCGCTCGGGGCGATAGCCATGGTTTTGTTCGCCCTTTCCATTTCGATTGTCCCGGTACGCGCCAGCTAACGTCGATTCCTGATGAAAATCTCCGCGACGATTATCACGTTCAATGAGGAACGGAATATCGCGCGGGTGATTGAGAGCCTGCGTTGCTGCGATGAGATTCTGGTGCTGGACAGCGGCTCGAACGATCGCACTGCGGAGATTGCGGGAAAGCTGGGCGCGAGGGTGGTGGAGGCTTCCTGGCACGGATACGCTGCGCAAAAAAACATCGCAGCGGAGATGGCGGCTCACGACTGGATACTCTCGCTCGATGCGGACGAGAGCTTAAGCGAAGCGCTCGAGGCAGAGATTTGGCAAATCAAGAAAAACGGTCCGAAGTTTGACGGCTATACGGTTCCGCGGCTGGCGCAATATTTGGGACGTTGGATTCTGCACAGTGGGTGGTATCCGGACAGGAAGGTCAGGCTGTTCAATAAGCACAAGGCGCAATGGGTAGGGGAGTTCGTGCATGAATCCGTGAAAGTGGATGGCGCAGTCGGCCATTTGAAATCAAACCTGCTTCACTTTACGTGCAATTCGTTGTCTGAACATTTGCGCACGATGGACAGCTACACAACATTAGCTGCGCAGGAGATGGTTTCACGCGGCGAAGGCGCCGGCCTGGGCAAGCTGTTGTTGGATCCTCCCTGGACTTTCCTCCGCACTTATCTGCTGAAGATGGGATTTTTGGATGGAGCGGAAGGACTCGCGATTGCCTATATGGCTGCTTTCTACAACTTTGTGAAGTACTCAAAAGCGCGGCACATGAGTCCGGGTCGTAAATCGTAAGCGTGCGTATTTTGCACATCGACACCGGTGTGGAGATGCGCGGCGGCCAACACCAGGTGTTGCTCCTGCTGAATGCTTTAAGAGAGGCGGGACACGAATCGCTTTTGTTAGCCAATTCCAAAGGCTTGTTGTGGGAAGCGGCGCGCAGTGACGGGTTTCCCGTGTTTGCGGCGGAGGCTAAACAGGCGTGGCAACAATCGCGGACGGCGGCGATTGTTCACGCGCATGATGCGCGGGCGCATACGATGGCTGCGATCGCTTCGAGACGCAAGTTCGTCGTGTCGAGGCGAGTCGCTTTCCCGGTGCGGCGGTCACTGGCCTCGGTTTGGAAATACCAACGCGCGGCCAGATTTCTGGCGGTTTCGCAATTTGTAGCGGGGGAACTTCAAACAGCGGGGATTCGCGCGGAAAAGATTGACGTGGTCTATGACGGTGTAGGGGTAAATACAAGCGCGGAACCTTGGAGTGCAGCCTATCCCGCGGTTGCGCTCTCTTCCACGGATCCGGAAAAGGGGCGCGGTCTTGTGGAACAGGCCGCGAGTATCGCCGGGATCCCGGTGGTGTTTTCTGACGATTTGGTTGAGGATCTTCGGCGCGCCTCAATGTTTGTTTACATCACCAGATCAGAAGGACTCGGATCGGCGGCCCTGGTGGCCATGAGCATGGGAGTGCCGGTAATCGGAAGCAAGGTTGGAGGGATGACGGAGGTGTTTGCGGATGCCGTTTCCGGCGTGCTCGTTGAAAACGAGCCATCGAGCATTGCATCGGCGATGCGGCGAATTTTGGATGACTCCGCGTTCGCGCATGGTTTGATTGAGCACGCAAAATCGAGAGTCGAGGAGCGCTTCTCGAAGCGACATCTGTTGGAAGGGACGCTGGCATCGTACGGGAGGGCGCTTGGCGCCTGAAAGCCAGATCGCTTTTGTGGCGATTGCGACGATCGTGGGGCTGGTGACTGGCAGTTTTCTGAATGTCTGCATTTATCGGATTCCGCGTGACGTTTCGATTGTGTTCCCGCGGTCATTCTGTGTTGAATGCGGCAAACAGATTTCGTGGTACGACAATGTCCCGCTATTGAGCTACGCTCTGCTGCACGGAAGGTGTAGATTTTGCCGGAAGCCCATCGAGCTTCGTTATCCGATTGTGGAACTGATGACCGCGGTGGTGTTCATCGCGATTGCCATTCGCTACGGCTGGAGCGTTGCAGCGCTGAAGTGGGCGGTGTTTGAAGCCACGCTCATTGTTCTATTCTGGACAGATCTCGAGGAGCGCATTCTTCCGGATGAGCTCACGTTGGGCGGCTTCGCAGCCGGTCTGATCTTTGCCGCTTTTGTTCCCGTCTATGGTGCATTCGGCGATTTATTTTTTCCGGGCATGGGTTCTATTGGGAGATCTTTTCTGAACGCAGGCGTTGCGGTGATTTTCCTGGCGGGGTTGATTTGGCTAATGGCGATCCTTTACGCGCGCGTGCGGCGGAGAGAAGGGTTGGGATTCGGCGATGTGAAGCTGCTTGCACTGTTGGCGGTGTTTTTGGGGCTGGAAAAAGGCATCGCGGCAGTGCTGATTGGCGCAGTCGCAGGCTCTGTTATTGGAGGCGGTTATATCTTGTTGGCGCATAAGAAAGCCTCGACCTATGAACTTCCGTTTGGCAGTTTTTTGTGCGCAGGCGCTGCAATTGTTCCTTTGTTAAGCAGTTAATACGCCGAACGAACGCGAATTTCTTGACGCGGAACGCTGAAGCCTGATAATCTCCAAAGATCGCTAGGGAGGTTAGTCATGTTTCACAGTAAGCACGGAGTGTTCGTCGCCGGTATCTTTCTTATAAGTTCCATTGCTTTCGCGCAGACATTTCGAGGAGGTATTTCCGGCACGGTTGCCGATCAAAGCGGGGCTGTGATTTCCGGCGCGACCGTGAAGCTGCTGGGCGTTGACACGGGACTGGCGCGTACTGAGCAGACCACTGGAGCGGGCGAATTCACCTTTCAGGATTTGCCGCTCGGAAAATATTCGGTCACGGTAAGTCAATCCGGTTTCCAAACCGTCGACGTGCACGACATCAATGTGGAAGCCGGGAAAATTTACGACTTGCCGATCAATCTGCGCGTCGCGACTCAGGCTATGAC
>JAFASD010000292.1 GCA_019244945.1 Acidobacteriaceae bacterium
TAGGGGTCGCGAGTTCAAATCTCGCCGCTCCGACCATTTCCTGTAGTGATATTAAGAGCCTGCCAACTGTCCGAGAAATACGGACGGTCGCCGATTTCGCGCGGAAGGCCGCAGAAGCGCGCAATACGTCGCTGAAAGTCCCGAAGAAGTCCCATGGATTTGTTCCCGCCGCGTTCACGCCGGCGCCGGTTACCCGGTGTTTCCGGCCATTTCCTTCGCTCGGAGGGAGTGCTGAACGATGAGCTCGGTCGATACATTCGCCGGGTGCGAGGTGCTCGAGACGCCGTTCTCACATCTCGATGGACAACACTCGACGAGAGCGGAATCGCCCTGGCGGAACTGTCAAAAGCCGCAACAATTTTGCACCCAGAATTATGGAACTTCGCAACGCCTCGACGAGGTACAAGCGATTGCGAACAGAAGGATATTGCAAAGCGCATGGTATAGCAGCGCTCGCCGACCCTCTTATACGGTTATAGGCGACGACCTAGAACCTGGACCAATCAGTAACAAGGCGGGCCTCACAGCAGACGAGATCAGGCTGGCGTCGGACGCGGCACATTACACCGAAGGTTTGGGCCTGCCGCTTTGGTATGCTGTAGTCTCCGATCAATATTCCGACGAGCGGTCGATCCGCAATTTGATCCGTAGCTTTAAGTCCGACCTTGCGCGTGCGCAGCAACGGTCAGGTCTGCCAGCGTGCTGCTATGTCGAGGTCCTTGAGGGCCGCCCGGCAGTTCACAGCAACATCCTCTTCCCGCTAGGTGGTCCCAAGGCAAAACGATTGATTGATGGCCTGTTGCGATCGGGGAAATTCCGGAGCGACGAGCTGCACATTCGCAAAGCCAAAGGCGCAAACTGGTTTGTCGCGTATTGCTCAAAGGAACGTCTTACGCAGGCAAGATTCCTGGGCGGCGTTGGTAAGCTAGCAAAGAGGTTGCGGGGATCACATCCACTCGGTGCGGGTGGAGGAGATCGAGTCCGCCTTTCAAAGGCTCTGGAGGCTCAGTTAAACGACGATGGGATTGCAAAGCCGCATCGTCACCGCTACGCGGCCCGCATCTGCCAAAGCAGCGCGACAACTTGCGCTCCGCTTTCGCTGCCAGCGCCGCGTTGATCGCCTCGAGGAGCGCCCCGTCCGTCACCGGCGGCTGCCTTTCCCGCTCGACCAGAATCGGCTGGCGCGCCTCAGCGAGCGGATCTTCGTGACGACCGAGATGATCGAGCTCTGCTGCGCGTTCGAGATATCTCTCGAGGCTCGATGGCATCGAGCTTAATGTGAGTCGGCGACGGTCATGATGGTTATATTCTTAGCGGGCGCGTACGTCATCGAGACCTCGCACTCACCGGCTAGTCGATACCATCGGATACCGGCGCATTATTTCGCAGGGCTCTTGCCCTTGGGCTCTGCCCCCCATAGCGACCCATAGCGACAGCTTGGTCCATAAAGCTTCGATGACCACCCGATGGGGTGTGGTCAGGGTCGGTGCCTGTATGTTGCGAAACCCATGGCACTCAAGCAACTGTTCGAGAGAGCGGACAGTGTCTGCGCCGCAGCTTGTAGGTATAAGAACCACTCGCTGATCCGAGGTGAATGCAATTGCAGGATCGACAAGTAGGCCATTTTTCAGCAGAAAGCTCTGTACGGGGACCCAATTTGTTTGTTCACGCTCAGTCCGGGGGAGAGAATAGGCTCCGGCCATCCGATCATTGAAACGAATCAGTTCGCCGGAAAAGGAAAAAAAGATTGGCCGGCCCGGGGCATAGAGGTAGGCCGTGACGGCCGTCCCCTCGCAGGTCAAGATAGGCGCTCCAGCAAAGCCGCTGGCGTCTACAAGAGCAAGCGCCTGTGGCATATCTTCGGGTTTTGTGCGCAGCCGATGCGCCTCAGCTTCTGACCAGGCTGCAAGTGAAAGTACGGCCGCCAGAAGCCCAGCCTGCGCGGCGGGTCGAAAGAACAATGCTACGGCTGCGCCGCACAGCATCGAGGCAGGAATGACGCACGGGACAAAGACGCGATTTGCCAGTATCGGCGTGATTAGGTTCAAGGCGCCGAACGCGAGCGGATATACTGCCAATATGCTAATTGAGGCGGCGGCGAAAGTTCGCCTCCCGCTCCGATACGCAAATACCACGCCGATCCCGTACACAAGCAAAATAAACGCATCGGCGGCTATCTTGAACGGCAAAGGAATGCCAGGATATCCGACGACGTTCCTAAAGAACCACTGGATCAGCGTGACCTTCTCCTGAGGAAGAGAATGGAACACACCTATCGATTCGGGAATCGATAGCAACCACGGTAAACTGATTATCAGTAGGACGACATTGATCGTCAGTCCCGGTAGAAGAATGCAATCTTTCATTCGGTTCAGCAACGCACTCCCCAGCGTTGCAGCATTCAGAATTGCAAGATAAATCAATGCCGCCACGTGCGAATAGATTGCAACGAGGCCTCCAACTAGGTAGATGGCTAGATACAGTTTTCGTCCATGGCGCTCTACGAATCCGACCAATCCCCAGGTAGCGAGCGTCAAACCAAAAGCCAGGAGGGGATACATCCGCGCATCTTGACTGAAATAGATATGTGCCGTGGAGAGCGCGAGCACCGCTCCAGCAACCAACCCTGCGCGGCGGCTCACTAAATCGCCAGTAGCGAGCGCCACCATCAGCACCGTGAGGCTACCGATAGCTGCATTGGGTACGCGGAACACTTTGATATCCGGGT
>JAFASD010000344.1 GCA_019244945.1 Acidobacteriaceae bacterium
TATTGAAGCTTATAATGCCTGCCGCGATACATGCCGACACGTTCCACGTCGCGGACGCGGATCAGTTGTACGCTGATGTTGTCACTGCCATCGCGCTGTTTGGCAAGTGCGACCAGTTCGTGGGCGGCCTTGTCGAGGTCGGACGCCGCTGCTGTAACTTGGCAGATATCATCGGTCGAGACCGAATTGTGCAGTCCGTCGGAAGACAGCAAGAGTAAGTCGCCCGGATATAACTGGTGTTCGCTCGTTTCGACGGTCAGAAACATGTCGCCACCTAGGGAGCGGCTGAGCAGGTGAGACGTTTCAGCCCGGGCGGCTTCGCGAGCCGATAACAATCCAAGGCGCAACTGTTCATTGACGACGGTGTGATCGCGCGTAAGAGGCGCGGAATAACCCTGCCGAATTAAGTAACATCGCGAATCTCCGGCGTGCGATACGATTGCGCGGTCGTATCGCAGAGCACATGCCACCACAGTGGTGGCCATGGAACACCCGGCGGGACCTGTACCCAGACCTTTTTCAAAAACCGCTGTATTCGCGGTCTGTACCAAACGGGGGAGTAGAGAACTCAAAGGCTCGCCCCGGATGGCGGTGCGGAATCCGTTGAGTAACGTTTCTATTGCCGTACTGGACGCAATTTCGCCGCGATCCTGGCCACCGACTCCGTCCGCGAGGGCAAATAGCCAACCATGAGCACGGGCCTCCTGAGGTGTTTGCGGGAGCACGTGACCGAGGCAATCCTCGTTGTGCTCCCGCATCACGCCTGGATCAGATACTTGTGCAAACTCCAAATCCAGCATGAACCGGAGAAACTAGAAGCTGCCGGCGCGCGCCTCCTTTTGAATCAGAGTTGTGCGGCCGGTGATCTTCGAGGTTCGGAAGAAATAGACACCGCCATAGAGGCCCCAGACGATTGCTATTCCGAGGGCGAGCAGGGGTTCCATTTTAGTGCCGTATCCCATGAAAGGCCCAATCAGATAGAAAGCCATGCAGGCGAGGTTCGCGGCCAACCCGAATACCGGGATTAGGAAGTGTCTCACCGCGCTGAACTTCGGATGCTTGTGGTAAGCCACTATGCAGATCACGCAGCTCAGCATATAAAGCAAGAACGTACCAAAGTTTGAAGCCAAGGTAATGGTGAGTAGGCTATTAGGGAGAGCGGCCATTTTGTCATGGCTTAAATAGCCGAAGCTGGACCAGAAACCATGCGGCAGAGCCTGAATGGCGGCGTCAGTAGGCGCGACTGCATCTCCGAATACCACGGATGCACCAATGACTCCGATGACGGCGGAGATAGCCGCCAAAGTCCAGATGGCGCGGTGAGGAGTTAGATTCGCGGAATGTAGGGCGCCCAGGCTGTCGGGCAACTCTTTGTCTTTACCCATCGCGTAAGTTACCCGCGCTCCGGTGTTTATGCAGGAGAGCGTTGTGCCGATGATCGCGAGAAACACCGTGAAGGCCTCGATTAGCATGAATGTCCGCCCGTGCCCTGAGCCGAAGAGAGCATCACCGACGACGACCATCATGTCGCCGATGGGTGCAGCCGATCCCGAGGCACTTTGCATCGTGTAGCCGCTGTTCAAAAAGTAGTTCGCAGCGAAATACTCGACTAGGTAACAAAACGCTCCCTGAACCAAGAGCGAAGTGATAACCGCAATCGGGACGTCACGCTTAGGATTTTTAGCCTCGCCACCCATTGCCGTTACCGATTCGAAGCCCACCAAAATCAGAATCGCGACTGTGGCTTGAACGAAAACCCATCCGAAATTGTGTATTCCCGTAACCGATCCTCCACTGGGGTGACTTAGAAAGTTGCCCTTGTCGTCGTGTTCGGGATAAGCAATGTGGAAAGGAACAGGTTTTCCAGCGGCATCTAACTTCGGCTTAGGTACTCCGTTTGCATCTCTGACGATCGTCTCGGTGGTCTGGCCTTTGTCCACGGTCTTCGTGGTCGCAAACTCGTAGGTGTAGGCTTCGCCGGAAGTCGAGTCGAATTGATACGCGACACTGCCGGGCGGATGGTTCATGCGGTAGCCGAGCGCCATCACCGAAAAGACCAGCAAAGCGGAGATCTGAATGACGTTTATCGCAATATTCACAGAAGTAGAGCCATTCACGCCTCGATGGGCGATATAGGCTACTCCAAACGAAAAAATGATCGCGACGAGGGCCATGAAGGCCGGCCCAGGATTTGAGGCACTCATGAAATTGGGCCAGATCGTCCCGACCAGATACCCGCAGAGCACTCCCATGACTGCGACCATCACGCCGGGATAGATCCAATAATAAAGGTGTGAACCCCAGCCAACAATGAACTTTGAGAGTCGGGCGAAGCGCCACATGCGCTCGTGATTGAGAAAAGATTGTTCAGCGAAATAGTAGGAACTCCCTGTGCCGGGATACAACTTGGCCATTTCTGAATAACAGACGGCAGTCGCCAGACACAGTAAGAGAGCTAGGACTATCCCGAGCCACATGGAAGGTGCAGTAACTCCCGTGCCGCCCTGAATGGCGAACGTTAACCACAAGAACGCTCCCGGGGCGATTAACGCCATAGCGTTCATGGTCAAACCGGTCAAACCGAGGGTCGGTTTCATTTCTAATGCGTTATTTTCTGCCATGTAATCGAATCTCCTTGCAGTTTTGTAGAATCTTGAATCAATCACCCACTAACTCTTCGGCGGTGGGAAAAATGCGATCAGGCCGATGGTGGCCGTGGTTTGGCTTTTCGAAGCGGCCGGGACAGTTCCGCGGTCGAAGAAGTAAACGTTAGAGCCATCGCGCCGGAACTCCAAACGGGTTAATAGTCCCGTCATGACCTTGTACTCGCCCGTGACGGTAACTTCATGAAGCTTCTGTGGCGTTCCCGTTGTAAATCCAGAGACGTCGTTGTAGTATTCGGCGCGCGGACTGATCGCAAAATACTTATTCAGTTGGAAATGAAGCGCGCCGGCAAAGCCGATCCAGTGATCGTGACCCGAAATAATGCGGTGCTGTTCGCCATAATCAAAGTTCAAATATGCGTTGACTTTGTCATTAGGCGTCAGAAGGAGCGTCGTGTCGTATAAGCTGCGATTGCGGTCGTTACTGCCGGTATATTGCGGTCCGATGTAATAGTTATGGCTCCAGGTGTATTTCTTTCGCGTGATCGCGCCAGTCAGGCCGACAGTTTTCATGTTATTACCGTGGTCATCCACCACGGCATTCCAACCATCCACAACCTGAACACCTACATTCAAGTTGCTGCCGATGGGCATCGAGGTACGGATACCGAAGTGGTAATAAGGAATCGCGAGCGCAAAGAGAAGCGAGCGCGAGTAATTCCAGTTATCTTTCGCTTCAATCACTTCGGCGCCTGCCGATGTGACGAAATCACCAAAATCCGCTTCGAAACCTTTCCAGTCTTTGGGTTTGACGCTCACGTACGCCTGTTCCACGTAGTCGAAAAATTCAGGATCCGCTTTCGGCGTGTGAACGATGTCGAAAGTCCGCCCGACGCCGAGATCCAGGCGGAACCCTACAGGAGCTGGATCAACGCTTGCGGTCAGCTTCGCCATACTTAAGCCGACCTGATTTGTTTCATCGTTGAAGTTATAGAACTGATTGAAGCCGCCGTCGGGATGATTGTCGTTAAAGCTGTAGTAGGCGTCCAGATAGCCCGAAAAATTGACCTTTCCGATGGTGGTCCAAGTGGGGGCGGCAGGAGCAGGCGCCGGAGCCGGTGCTGGGGTCTGGGAAGGGGTTGCGGCAGGCGAAGAATTCTGCGAACCGCTAGTATCGGTTGGAGTCTGGCTCCAAAGAGTTGAGCAAATCAAAACCGCAAGAGCGGGGAGTGCGGATTTCGCTGTAGGCAAGGACATGTTCCCTCTCGAAGAATTGAATTCGACACGGAACGTTGTGCCGGAGCTACAGACTGGGTAAGCTACTCTGGTCTAAGTAAGACTTAACTATAGTATTGCGGGCTGTTGAAAAGCTAATCAATAATTTTGATCGAGTGTATTCAGGTCTACCGGCTCACGGGTTGCAAAACGGCATCTGTCGCCACACCGAGACCCACCAAAGAGCCGCCCAGGATGGTGTAAAGTTCCGCAAGCTGTTTCGTCCGGTTATATGTACCGGCAGTTGCACCACTTTGATCGCTGGGAGAGCCAGCCTGGAAAGCAGAGGCGGTGCCCGCGCGGATACGGGTTAAAAGCGTGCCTTTTTGATTGAAAACCTTTAATGATCCATTGAGCGCTGCTACTTGTACGCTGCCTTCCTTGAGACGAACCACAGCTTGAGAGCCCGGTTGGGTCCCTACGATTAAATAGTTTGCGGCCTGAATGGTGAAACCGTTCATCTTGTCCGCCTTGGCGACTCCCTGCTGGAGCAGCAGGTGATCCTTATAGATGGTGCCCATGGAATTGACCGCCAGGGTGAGCGCAGCTCCATTCTGCAGCAGGATCTGGCCGGACGCGTCCGTCGTCCTGACTTGTGATCCGTCGAAAAGATTCGCGTTGCCGTTCACGACAGCGCTGTTCACTTCGAGAGTGCCGACGGCAGAGGCAACGCCGATCGTGGGAGTTACAGCGAACGAAGAAATAACCGAAAGAGCAGTTCCAAAGCAGAATATCCAGAATCTGTTCAGTCCCATTCGTCCTCCGCGACCGGCCATAAGCACGGGTAGTCAAAAACTTTTTCATTATAACGGAATCGTTTATGATGATCAAACAGAAGTAGAAGGATGGATTACTACGAGGAACTCGGGATAAATCGGTCGGCTACGGAAATCGAGATCCATCGTGCGCATCGCCGCCTGACCAAGCTGCTGCATCCGGATCAGCAAACCGACCGGGCGATGAAGCTGCTTGCGGAGACTCAGATGCGCCGCATGAACGCGATCGTGGCGGTTCTTTCCGACCCGGCACAGCGGCGCTTGTACGACAGATCGCTGGAACGGCTACGTGCTCCATCCAGCTTGGCCCCTGCTGCGGTGAACCACACACAAGCTCCTTTGCCGCAACGTTTTGCGACCCATTCACTTCCTTGGTGGATCGGTAGCACAATCGCGGCGGTAATACTCACCGTGAGTGTGGTTTGGTTTTGGGCGGATAACTTGGGCAGTTCCTTTGGAGACCGCAACGCTGCTTATGCCCCATCGGAAACCCGAAATAACGGAACAAACGCGAATCGGACAACCTCCAGCCCGACGTCGCCAGTTTCCGGAAGTCGTACGGACGCTCTTTCACGATTACGCCGCGCACTTTTACCCTCCGTTCCTTCTACCACTAAGGCTCCTGTGAGGTCAGAACGTACCAACGAACTTAAGCCGAAGTACCAGCCTGTCGGCGGATCATCAGGCCGAGACAGTGGGTCGGAGAACCGCGTTGTGGTGGTTGTCCCGGATGCGCCGGCGCCTGCTGGACCGTTCAAGGGCAGCTCCGATCAAAATGGAGCGCCCAAAGGACCGGATGAGCCGAGAATGACAACTCCCTCGAGCGGTTCCCGTTCCGCTGAATTGCTTACGAAGAAAGTTGAGATTCCCCCTCCTCCTAGTGTGCCGACGAGCGCTCTGGCCCGCAATGAGACAACATCTGTTCCCTTCCCTGCTTTGCCGGTAGCAGTGAATCCGAAGGCGTCCGTGCCGTCCGCTAAATCGAAAGGGATGGCGATGCCCGTGGTGGACAAGGCAACGGATCCTGTGACGCCCACGGCACCAGCAACTGTGAGCTCTCCTCCGATGGTTGTCAAAGCTCTCCATCAGAGTCCGTTGGAAGGTGAGTGGGTGTACGCGGCCAAGCAACAAGAGAAGGGGAAACCCGGATTCTATCCACCGGAATTTATCGATCTGAAGCTGTTTTGGAACGAAGGCGCGTTGCACGGGCAATATCGAGCGCGGTATCAGATTACGGACCGCCGGCCGATATCTCCGGACATTAGTTTCATCTTGCGGCCCGCGGATAAAGACGCGCGGAATTTCGTTTGGCAAAGCGATGATGGACGCCGGGGCACTATGAAAATCAGTTCAATCGACGCCGGTAGCATCCGCGTGGAATGGCGGACGACGGTTTTTAGCCGTGGACCAGCTACGCTCACAGCGGGCATGGCCACCCTCGTCCGCAGCTCTCCTTGAGACGCCGACCCCGATCAATGGCTGGTTGGGCTGGGGCTGGGACTGCGAACCCCCATGTTGTGCACTGCTACGCCTGAAAAGATGGCGGCCTCGCCGAGATTCCCAGACGCAAATAGTCCTTTCATTTCTCTGTGTTTCCGAAGCAAGATTTGCGGGACGAGGACGGTCGCCGCGATGCCCGCCTTCAACACCACGCCTTTCGTTCCGAACGTCCCGTTTGAGGATGCGAGTAGAGGGTTGCTTTCATGTTTGCCCCAAGAAGTATAAGCGTCCAAGCTAGAAGCGCCAGCAGCGGCGAACATGCTAGTAATCCACACGGCGTTGAGCAATTTCCCATGATTGCCTTGGACATCCGCAATATTCGTTTTCTGCGGAGCCACGGAGGAGCTCGAGACGGGAGTCACTGCCGTGGGTTGAACTGCCACTTGCGTTGCGCTCGCCAACTGTCCTGGCTGAATCATTTTCTGCGCGGGCGCGATGCTCGCAAATCCACACATCAGGAATGCCATAGCGCCACTTCCGATTACTGTTCTCATATTCACCTCGAATCGCGGTTGCGATCACTGAACTAATCGGCGGATGGTTTGGTGGAGCTTAGGGTGGGAAGCGGGTTTTTTGGATCGAGGACGCGTCGATTCAGGCCCGGAGGGAGAGTGATCTAAAATGAAGCGAGCCGCGAGTGTCGGGGCGTAGCGCAGCCTGGTAGCGCACCTGCCTTGGGCGCAGGGGGTCGCAGGTTCAAATCCTGCCGCCCCGACCAATAGGATCAGCATCTTACATCCGACTTCGGGTACGCTTGAACCCACTGTAGATAATTTTGGAGACGAGATTTTCTTCGGACGCCAACCGCCAGATCATCGTCTCCTCTAGACGAGACCGTTGACGACCAAGTTGGCAGATTTCGATTTTAGAAGCGTTCCTGCAATTCGCTATTCAGGGTGACGCGTCTTGGATCGCAAGAACTAGAGTGAACCGCGAATAGTACTTGGGAAGCCCATAAATGGTTGACAGCGGTGCAGGCATCGGCGTAATCTCATTTAACTTGAGCTTAGTCCGGCGGAGGGAGCACAGGATTGCAAACGTTCTCACGCGGAAAAATTTGTATGAGCGAGCAAACTCGAAGACGCCTTCGCGGGTTATGCCGCCCTACATCTTGTATTCACGCGGTTAATCACAACGATACCGTCGCGGGCCGCCGCGTCCCGGAGTTCAGCCAGTGGATTTGAAGCATGTCAGAGACTCGGTCGATGTAGCAACGCGCTGCTTCGGGAGAACGCGGATGAATCGAAGTGTCAGGCTTCTGCTCGCTGCGCTCCTTTCGATTGCCGGATCGATCGTCTGGGCGGCGCAATCATTTCTCAATCGGCTTTCCGATCACTATCGCGAATCAGAACCAGAACCCCTACGCGGCACCGATCATCACCGTGTTACACCATTCTGCTGATTACTTTTACGATTAATCATGGTCAGAAGTGATGGCTTATACGGGCGAAAAAGGTCAAGCGGAAGCGTGGCTGCCCAACGGCGGCTGCAGCCCCTCTGGCAAGTTCGGAAGCACACCGCCATGCGGTCATTACAATCCAGCGTTTTCATCACTAACAGGCATTCCGCAATTTATCGCGAACGGCAGTTATGTTGGATTTCAGGGGACGGATCGGCTCGGGTGAATGAACACGATCATCTATGAGGTCGATGTGAAACGGCTTCTACGACGCCTCTATGATATGGACCTCCGGCTATTCAAGATCCGATGGGAGTTTCTGGTTATATTTATCCGTGTTCCTCAGATGTGAAACTGGCCGATGCTAAATCAAAGCTCGCGACTGCCGTCAACAGGGCCGAGAAGGCATATCAAGCGGAACAGGCTGGCAAAATAAACGATTCTTTCGATTGGTGGAAGTTGCTTTTTGGCGAGCGCTTTCCTAATTACTATTACCGACCCGTGAACTCAATCGCTCAAACGCAACTTGAACCTAAGCAGTTAGATCGCTTGGCGGCTCAACGGGAGCTCTATTCGAAGGCGAAACGAGTACAAACCTGGCAAATTGTATTGAGCGTCCCTTGTGTTATCGCTTGGTCTTTCGCCGTGATTTATACCCAGTCCTGAGGCCTTATGCCGCCCTATGGGCAATCGTGATTACTTTACTAGACACAATCGCACTGGATCGTTGGCAGAAGAATCTCAAGTACAAAGCCGCTAGTATTCAAGAGCGTTTCGATTGCGACGTTCTGGAACTGCCTTGGCCGGAGCTCAAAGTACGATACCCCGATGCAGAGCTTATCGCAGAGCAATCATCCCAATATCGGCGTATTGACCCTAATTACAAGACGCTTCGCAATTGGTATGCTCCGTCGTTGAGCGTCTTCCGATTCATCTGGCGCGGATGGTGTGTCAGCGGTCCAGCTGCTGGTGGGATGCGAGGCTTCGACGAAGGTACGCTGTTTGGGTGCTCGTTGGTCTAAGTGCTTTTTCGACTCTTATTGTCACACTTAGCTTGATTCAAGGTGCAACGATTGAGAACCTAATTTCGACCGGCATCACACCGTTGATGCCAGGCATCATGCTCGCTATGAAAGCGTATTTCGACCAAGACGATGCCGCGATCAGAGCGGATGCCCTTAAGGGTTTTTCAGAAAGCCTTTGGCGGAAGGGAATGGAGAGCGGTCCAGTAGCAGACGAACTCTTGGTCGAATGCAGGCAACTCCAAGATGAGATACTTGAACATCGGCGTCGCAGCCCTTTGTTGTTCGATTGGGTTTATCAGCTGCTTCGGCGGGAGGACGAACAGTTTATGAATACAGGCGCAGAGGCGCTTGTCGAGGAGGCGTCGCGCGCCCGCCGATATTCTGCACAGATTTAGACGATTCTCTAGATGTGACTCCAGGCGAGATGCAGTGTAGATGATTTTGAGGATACGGAAAACCAGGGGTTCCATAAACTTCAACAAAGCTCAATAGGCGACGGGCATCTCATCGAAACAAAGCACGTTGAAAATAAGGCACGTTGGCAGAAGGCTCAATACTGCCTTGGGCTCGGAGGGTACCCTATGTAGGTGAGTCTTTAGATTCAACAACTTACAAATCTCAGCTTGTTGAACTCTGTGGAAACCACATCTACGATCTTGACTACATCCGGCAGACGGAACGAAAGTGCGTGTTAAACCGCTGAAGATAATTGGGCGTTTGTCATTCTAGACCGAGGGGAGCGCACCTGCCTTTGCGGCAGGGGATCGGAGTACGAGCCGAATTTGCAGGTTTAGGCACTTGCAGCAATACTCCCCCTTCTGACCAGCACCATTTGTTGTACCCCAGCTAACTATTACGTAGTACATTAAGGGTTACACGAAGGTTGGGGGTGTTAATGTCACGAGGTAGATACTTGTGGTTGTTCTTCTTCGTAGTCGCCTCGCGGTTAGGCTATTCTCAGGGGGCGAGCCCGTTCCAACAAGTCGCAGGCTCATTAAAACAGATTCAGGTGGCGCCAGATGGGGCCGCCTGGGGACTTAACAGCGCCGGTTCAATATATAACTTCAGCCCAGCAACGCAAAGCTGGACGCAAATCCCTGGGGCCTTAGTTGAAATTTCTGTTGGCGCGAACGGTGTCGTATGGGGTTTAAATGCGCAGGAGGAGATTTACCGATGGGACTTACAAGCACAGAATTGGACATATATTCCGGGCAGTCTTCGGCAGATCTCGGTCGGTGCAGACGGGGACGTATGGGGAATAAATGATGGCGATCAAATCTATCACTTCGATCCTATCAATCAGAGCTGGCAGCAGGTTCCAGGCAGTTTAGTTCAAATCGCCGTTGGTTTCGATGCTGCCGTGTGGGGACTCAACGCGCAGCAGCAAATATATCGATTTAATCCTGGTTCTTACAAGTTTGAGCAAGTACCGGGCTTCTTATCTCAGATCGCAGTCGGAAGCGACGGTGATGTATGGGGGATCAACAGTGCTCAACAAATTTCGCATTTTAATACCCTTTATCAGAACTGGGAAAACGTTTCCGGAACGCTTGTGCAACTGAGCGTCGGTTCGGCCACTCAAGTCTGGGGTCTGAGTGCGACGGGGGGAATCTATCATTTCGACTCGCAATCGCAGACCTGGCTGCAGGTATCGGGGGCCTTACAACAAATCGCGGCGAGCTCAAACGCGTCGGTGTGGGGATTAAATGCCTCCGGGAGTATCTATGCCCTTGGGGCAACGGAAACCACTCCAATTTGGAAACAATTGCCAGGCTCATTGACTCAAGTGGCCGCGGGGCCTGATGGCAACCTATGGGGCCTCAACTCCACTGGTTCAATCTACCACTTCAATTCGCTCATTCAAGCGTGGGACTACGTTCCGGGCCTGCTCGTTCAAATCGCGGTCGGATTCGCTGGAGATGTCTGGGGCCTTAATGCCTCGGGACAGATCTGGCGTTATAATTCGCAAGGACAAACGTGGGACTCCGTCCCGGGCAACCTCTCTTATTTAGCCGTCGGTGGTGACAAGGACGTTTGGGGCCTGAACAAACAAAATCAAATTGGCGCTACAATCCTTCCTCACAAAACTGGACCAACATC
>JAFASD010000382.1 GCA_019244945.1 Acidobacteriaceae bacterium
TCTCCCATAAGCACCGGTATGCGCCCGTCTGCCGTGGGTCCTATATCGAGGAGCAGGTTGCCTCCCCGGCTCACAATATCCGTCAGCATCAAAACCAGCTGCCGTGTTGTGTGATAGTCCTTCCATTTCTCGTCACGGTTGTAGCCATAGGAAAATCCCATGCCGCGGCTTTCTTCCCACGGATGCTCCATGCCGCTCATTCCCGCTGTGTACTCCGTAGTCCAATAGCCGCCATGTTTGTGTTTGGTGTCTTTGCCCCAGCGGTCGTCGATCACCACTTTCTCTTTCACCGGTGAATCGTTGAAGAGCCAGGCGAGCAGCTCAGCGCTGCGCCATTCGGCGGACGACAGCTCCCATTCGCCATCGGAGAAGATGATGTCCGGCTGGTAGCGCGTAACCAGATCCTTGAACTGCGGATGCATATGCTCGGAAACATACCGCTTCTTATCCGATAACCAAAGCGGGTTGTACCACTCGTAGAGCGAGTAATAATAGCCCATCCTGATATTTCGGCGGCGCACGGCTTGTGACAGATCGCCCAAAAGATCGCGATGCGGGCCGATTTCAACGGCATTCCAGGGCCGCCCCCAGGTTCGCGAGGCATCTTCACTCGGCCAGAGGGCAAAGCCTTCATGATGTTTCGAGGTCAGCACAATGTATTTGGCGCCGGAGTGGACAAACACGTCCGCCCAATGATCCGGATCAAACATTTCGGCACGGAACATGGGCGCGAAATTCTGATACGGAAAAGCCGCTCCATAGACGCGCTTATGGAAAGCCCAGGAGCCGGCATCGACGGGATTGGCCCCGGGCTTCTGCCCTTCGGTGATGGCGTGCCAATACCACTCCGCATAGGCCAGGTTGTTCGGAAGAACCGGCGCAAACGACGGAACTGAATACACGCCCCAATGGATGAAGATTCCGAACTTCGCGTCGGTGAACCATGCCGGCGTGGGCCGGCTGTCAACAGACTGCCAGTTCGCTTCGTAGTGCTGCGCCGCTGCGATTCCAGCGGCGAACACTAGCAACGAAACCAATCGGTTCGGCACGCACCTCGTTCGATACACGGCTCTGCCAAGCCTCGCTTTCTGTTCAACACATCCCTATGGCGAGATGCTTTTCCTTAGCTTACCTGCCGCCAATAGTCGAACGTTGGGCTTAGCTTGATGCTGGGGAATGCAGCTTCGAGGTTTGTCGGAAGCGCTAAGCCTGCGCCGACTTTACCGACGGGCGGTTCCCACCCTTTCGCAGCCTGCAAGCCACCACAGCGGCTAACAATCCAGCGAATACGACCGCCGTGTAGCTTGGCTCGGGCACTGAGGAAGATGTGGGAAATGGATCACATGCACTGGGCGTGCCGGAAGCGTCCACGTTTGCACAGAAGTGTCCATCGACCGGCAGGTGACTGAACAGTTGGTCAACTGTGAGACCGGAAAAGCCAATCGCAAACTCAGCGGTGAAGGTCTGTGCCGTGTTTGAGCCGATGTAGCCGAGAACTTCGAAAAGAGCTTCCGCTCCCTGCGAGGTGTTCTTTAGGTGGAATGGGCCTACGGTTCCGTTAGGAATACTCGTCGCGTTAAGCGAATCGCCAGAGCCGCCGGCGCCGGTGAACGCCATGAAGACGAACGGGTAGGGACTCCCATTCAGACTTGTGATATTCCCTAGCTCACCTGTTGTTACGCCACCGGTCGCGAATATGCTCCCCGCGCCGACGCTCGTCACCTGAAAAATGCCGGTTCCAGGAGCTGGCGTATAGGGACCACCGGTTAGCGATTGCCCAAAATCAATATAATTCGAGCCTACCTGAACCGCGCCTTGTATTCCAAGATCGTCCGCCAAACAGGCGGTACCGCCAAAGACCAGCAAAGCTGAAAAAATCAGTAGCTTCATATTCCTCCGTAAGTCGCTCGTTCAAAAACGAAGCGTATGAATAGCCTAGCGCGCTAGAGGTGATTTTCTGAAGTACCAGAACTACCTATTGAGAAGACCAAACTAAGGCGTGATCGCCGATTAGAGATACGTACACAGACCCCGTATTCGTAGCATTTCATTGATGTGGAGAGTCCTTTGTCCTGAGTCGTCGAATTTTGGCGTATACTGTTGCTGCAAACCCCTGCCGGTTAATTTCGGTAATTAACTGTGCGACAACAGATGCTTGATACCGATATTCGGCCAGTTACGGAAGACGCAATGGCGGCGCTTCAAAGCGTTCTTTCCAGCCCACCGTTTCAACGGTCGGGACGCTTAAGCGCATTTTTGCGCTTCATCGCGGAAGAGCGCCTCTCCGGACGAGAAGAAGGGATCAAGGAATACGAATTGGGGGTTCGGGTTTTTAATCGCCCAGAAGATTATAATCCTCAAACCGATCCCATCGTCCGGGTTCAGGCGCGACAGCTGCGCTATAAGCTGCGTGAGTATTACGAAACACTAGGCGCTGGCGATCGAGTCCGGATCGAGTTACCGAAAGGCTCCTATTTGCCGTTCTTTCGCTACACTCCGGACGCGCTTCCCGCCTCAACCGAGCCGATAGCCGCCACTCAAGAGACCTCACAAGTTTCGGTCGGCAGCGGCGACGGAAACGTACTCAGCAGAAGCCGCAATGACCCGAAGCTTCGATTGCTATTGATTGCCGCTGCAATTCTCGTGGTTCTTTCCGCCCTTTTCGTCTGGCGCGAGCGGCACGCCACCCCAGGAGCAGGCGCGCATGTGCCTGACCCGGAAGCGAAAGATCTTTACCTGAAAGGCCGCTATTACTGGAGCAAACGCAACCCGGAGGCTCTAAAAACCGCAGTAGATTACTTTACTCAGGCGATTGTTCGCGATCCCAATTACGCGAAGGCGTACGTTGGCCTGGCGGATTCCTACAATCTGCTGCGGGAGTTCGCCGCTATGCCGGCCGATGAGGCTTTCACCCGCGCTACGGCTGCGGCGAAGCGAGCAGTCGCGCTCGATAACGAATCCGCCGAGGCCCATACCTCGCTGGGATTCTGCTTGTTTTGGGGCGCCTGGAATCAGCAGGCAGGTCTTCGTGAGTTCGAACGCGCTATCGAGTTGAACCCAAACTATGTGACTGCACATCATTGGTACGCGACGGCACTCTTAACTGCCGGACGCCCCCAACAAGCGCTCACAGAAATAGAACGGGCCAGAGATCTGGATTCGACCTCCACCGCCATTCTCTCTGACGAGGGGCTTATTCTGTTTTTCGCCGGTCAACAGAGTCGCGCAATAGATCTGCTGAAGCAGGTCGAGGCGGCGGACCCCTCATTTATGTCACCCCACGCCTACTTAGCGAGGGTATTTCTGATACGGCAGGATTTCCCGAACTTCATCAAAGAGTCTGGAAAGGCCGCGTACTTATCGCACGACGAATCTGCTCTTTTGGTCGCCCAAGCGGCGGAGAGCGGCTTTTCGACGGGTGACTCTCGCCGAATGCTGGAAAACATGTTGAAGGTGCAGAAAGACCTCTTCACTGAAGGCAAAGGGTCCGCATACTCGATCGCGCGCACAGCTTCCCTGCTTGGCAAGCGCGATGAGGCGTTCGCGTATTTGCAAACGGCGCTCAATAGAAGGGAAATGCTGATGCTGGATCTCCGCATAGATTTGGCGTTCGCCAACCTCCATGCGGATCCTGCATGGCCCCGTTTTGTCGCGAGTATCCCTTCAATCCCTCAGTAAGGCGTTACCACCAAAGGTAAGCCGCGCCCGATTGCGCGTTCACCCCCCAGACGTTAGCGTCATTGCCGGCCACCTCATAGCTGAAATTGCCGGTGCCCTCAAGGTTGAAAGTCTGCGTCGCCGCGTTCCACTGATA
>JAFASD010000439.1 GCA_019244945.1 Acidobacteriaceae bacterium
AGTTCCCGAACGGCTGCGATCACCGCTTCCGGCTGCTCCAATTGGATCCAGTGTCCGCAATGGTTAAGGCGAATGTGCGTTCCGCGCTCACTCTGCTGAATCCAGGAATCACGTTCCTTCAGCTCTTGTTCCGTAGCAGTCGAAGCAGAAAGAATCATCAGCGGGATATGAGATGGGATGGGCATGTGGAGCGCAGCCCTCGCGCTTTCCGGTAGAGCCGCAAGATAACCGGCCATCGCCAGAAAGCAACCGGGCCGACTCCAGTGAGAGCGAATGATGGGCCACATCTCGGGTGGTAGCTTTTGAACTTGGCCAACCATGTTTTCGAGGACCGTGGTTCCCCGCCCTGCGCTTGCGCGTGCTATCAATTTGGGAAATTTTCTTCCACCAGAGGCCAAGATATCGAGTGTGGCTCTCACTATGCCAAACCGCGCCAGTACGGCTCCGCGCCGTGAGAATTTGGTGCCCAGTTGCAGGCGGCGAAGATCGTTTTTTCCGCAGTTCGCCCAATATTCGACCGACACTGGGTCGACCAACACGAGGCCAACCACATCATTGGGCTTGAGATTGGCATACGCGCGGACGAGAAGGCCGCCGAACGAGTGCCCAACGAGAATATAAGGGCTTCGTAACCCGGCCTTCGAAAGTAGACTGCTCATTTCAAGGATCATTTGTTCGACCGTGCGAGATACCGAGCAACGTTGGCTCCAGCCGAGACCGGCGCGATCATAGCCGGCGACACGTGTGAACTTGGCGATCTCCGGTTGGACGAGGGCCCAACTCAATGAGCTCGCGGCGATGCCCGATTCCAGTACAACCGTTGGACTCCCCGCGCCTTGAACGTTGAGATGTAGACGGCAGGGTCCGACGTCGATCACTCGTCCGAGAGCAGGAAATCGCTTCGCATCCCGGTAAGCGCCGAACGTCTGATACAGGAGAGCAACTGCGATCAGACCGGCTACAAACGCGAATATAATCACGCAATACGGAATTCTAATCTGCCACGATCAGCTCGCCCGGAAGAATGGGTCTGGTTCGTGGCAGCAGGCCGAGGAACGCCGCAATCTCCAGCGTCGCAAGCGAGATCACAAATGCGAGGAGCTTGCATACGTCAGCCGGGTGCGTTCGGGGAAGCGTCTTCCAGAGAATCAGCAGCAGCGCTTGTGAAAGACTGATGGCCCAAACCGCGCCATAGAAATAGCGGCGCTCCGTTCCTTCGCCCTTTGTGGAGGGTTTGACTCGCGGCAAAATTCCCAAACACCCAAGCAAAACAATGCCAAGAAACACCGGCACGTAGCCGTATCTGTATATCTGTTTCAAGTACCAGCCGCGCGTGACGACCGCGGTCAGCAGCCCGGCAAGATTCAAAATGGCGAACGCGAGCAGCGCATTCCACGCGAATGTATAACAAACGCGCCGATAGAGCGGATTCGGCTTCTCCTCACAAAAACGAAGAATGTAAGGCCGCGGCTCGACTCCGGGAAGCTTCCCGAAAAATCCAGCCACGCCACTCGATAGAAGTACAAATATTAACCAGGCAAGATTCTTGAGAGTCGGGCCTTTGGCAAACAGATCAAAGGTGAGCGGCCCCGGAGCTAGAAAAAAGACCCAAATCCAGATAGGCCAGTGCGCCAGGCGATAGAGAACCTTATTCCGTTCGCGGATTTTACGCTGATGTGCATACTCGACTTTGATCGCGTAAGCCATGCCTTGCACATGATCGTACTATGGATTCCGCTGATACAATAAAGGTTCATCCTGTTCTGAGACATTCCTGGAGGTTCCCTTCTAAATGGCAGCTTCGCCGCGCCGGACATCGGCCGTCGTCAACATCGGTGGCGTAAAAGTTGGCGGCTCAAACCCGATTGTTGTGCAGTCAATGACCAATACCGACACGGCGGATTCGGCAGCAACCGTAAATCAGATCATCGAGCTTGCCGGCGCAGGCTCCGAGCTGGTTCGCGTTACCGTTAACACCGAAGAAGCAGCACAGGCTGTACCAAGAATTGTCGATACGCTCCGCGATTTCGGGGTCAACGTCCCGATCATCGGCGATTTTCATTACAACGGTCACATCCTGCTGAAGAAATATCCCGGCTGCGCACGCGCTTTGGCGAAATACCGCATCAATCCCGGTAACGTGAACATTGGCCGCAAGCAAGACGACAACTTCCGCATCATGATCGAGGCGGCGATCGAATATGACCGGCCGGTGCGTATCGGCGTCAACTGGGGTTCGCTAGATTCCGTTCTGCTCACGCGGATGATGGACGAAAACTCGCACTCGCCCGATCCGCTCGACGCGATGGAAGTCACGATGCGGGCTATTGTGGAGAGCGCGATCCGCAGCGCTGAAAATGCCGAGCATTATGGTCTCGCGCACGACAAGATTATCCTAAGCGCAAAGTGCAGCAGCGTGCAGGACCTGGTCCATGTCTACGAAATGCTCGCAACGCGCTGCGATTATCCGCTGCATCTCGGCCTGACCGAAGCCGGCCTCGGCTCGAAAGGAATTGTGGCCACCACTGCCGCCATGTCCCTGCTCTTACAACAGGGAATCGGCGATACGATTCGGGCCTCGCTTACCCCGCTTCCGAACGGCGATCGCACGGAAGAGGTGATTGTTTGCCAGCAGATCTTGCAGGCTCTCAATTTACGCAGCTTCACACCCCAAGTCGCCGCTTGTCCAGGTTGCGGCCGCACAACCAGTACGTTCTTTCAGGACATGGCCGATCAAATCCAGACGTACCTGCGTGAACAGATGCCGGTTTGGCGCGAAAGTTATCCGGGCGTCGAAGAGATGAGGGTCGCGGTAATGGGCTGCGTGGTTAACGGTCCTGGCGAATCGAAACACGCGAATATCGGTATCTCCTTGCCAGGGACATTTGAAAAACCGGTTGCTCCTGTCTACATCGATGGGAAGCTGTCCACCACGCTGCGGGGTGATCATATCGTTGCCGAATTTCGCGAGATATTAGACAATTACGTCGCGCGCCGATATGGAGCAACCGAGTCAGTCGCCGAACCCGCCTTTGTCGCCTGATCCAGAAATCGCGAAGCTACAAGCGGCTGTTTCAGACCTTCAGATTCGCGTAAGCAAGCTCGAACATGGCGTGAGCTTCGCGCCGCCTGCGCTTCCCGCCGATGATCGCGACAGAAACGAATCCCGCTTAGGTCTCACCACGATTAACCGGATTGGAGCGGTGACCCTCGCAATCGGCATCATTTTCTTTTTCAAATATGCTGCGGATAACCAATGGATCGGCGCTGGCGGTCTCGTACTCGCTGGATTATTGGCTGGCGCTCTGCTCATCGGAGTCGGTGAGTGGCTGCGGCGGCGGCAACAGCACGCGATCTCTCAAGGCGTAGCGGGCTGCGGCTGCGCCATCCTCTATATCTCCACGTACGCCACTTTCGGCTATTACAAGCTGATTCCTCGCGAAGCTGGTTTCGTTGGATTGCTCGCGGTCTCCGCTTTAGCGATTGCTCTCTGTTTTCGTTTTGCGAGTACGGCCGTGGCGGCGGTCGGATTCATTGGGGCCTTTATTGCTCCCTTGCTGGTTCGTCATCATGATGACACCACCGGACCCTGGCTCTACGTTCCCTATCTGGTTCTGCTCAGTATTGTCTCGGTTGCGACGATTACGCGGCTCTATCGCACACTGGCGCAGAACACGGCTCTGTATCTCGCTCCGTTTAATGCGTTCTGGGTGCTCCTGTGCGCTTGGATTCTCGTCGACGAACATTATCCTCGCGCGTTTGCCTTATCTGCCCTGCTATGCGCAGCCGTTCACTTTTCCGCAGCTTCCAGGGTTCGCCTAAACAGCCTGCGACTCCTTCCGGTTTTTTACCTGGTTGGCCATGCATCCTTCTGTATCGCGGCGCTGCGCATGCTTCACCTCTGGGCTGCGGCGAATGCGCTACCTGAAAACCGTGCGAGCTTCACAACCGACATAGATTCTGTTTTTCTGGCCCTCTACGGCGTGATCGTCATCACGTATGGCGTACTACAGAGATCCGTAATGAATCGACGGCTGGGTTTGGTTCTGCTCGGAATCGTGGTAGTCAAGCTTTATCTGTATGATGTCTGGCTGATGAGCAGCTTCTATCGCATTTCGGCCTTCGTTGCTCTGGGAGTTCTCTTGCTAACGGCTTCTTTCATTTATTCGCGCCTGAAAGCGCGCGGGCCAACCTGAGTCGCACTCTGGAGGATCCGATAACCGATGCGCTGGAAAGCTAGTTCCTCACTTCTGCGCCAGTCTCTGTATTTCATCTAATTCTTTCCCCGCTTCCGCCCACTTTCCCTGGGCGCTAAATTCGCGATAACGCTGCAGGTGATCCCGTATCTGCTGAAGTCTCGCGACCGCTTCTCCCGAGGCGGGAGCCGGTCCTGGTGCTGCCGCAGGCTGCGCTGGGTTCTGCGCCGTCGTTACGGGCTCGCCTGTTGCGGAAGGCGCTGTGCCTCCCAAATTCTGTATCAATTGCGAAAGCGACTGTTCATAGGTGTCGGCATAAGCCAATCGGTTCCCCATCGCCAGCGCTACTTTCTTCAACTGCGGCATGCTCGCTTGCGACGCCTGAATATAAATTGGCTCGACATACAGGAAGCTGTTGTCGATCGGCAGCACCAAGGTCTGCCCGCGCAATACCTGTGATCCCTGCTGGTTCCACAAGGTCAGGTCTTTCGAAATGTTCTGATCCTGATTGATGCGGGCATCGATCTGCATTGGGCCATAAATGATGTTCTGTTTGGATAATTGCTCAAACACCAGTTCGCCGAGATGCTGCCCGTCACAACGCGCATACATGACGCCGATCAAATTGTCTTTGTTAGCTGGAGTGAACGGCGTAATCAGCATGAATTCCGGCGTATCGCTGTCAGGCAACGTCGCAACGACGTACGTCGGCGAAACAGATGCTGCCCCGCCCTCGCCCTGCTGTCTGGTCCCCGTCTTCGCCAGATCCCAGAGATCGGCGCGATTGTAGAATGCTTCCGCGTCGCGCATGTGAAACGTGCGGTAAATCTCGGCTTGGGCGCTGAATAATGTCTCGGGGTAACGCACGTGCGCGCGCAAATCGGCAGGCATTGCGGATTCTGGATGGAACAGTTGCGGAAACAAGCGCCAGTAGGCCTGAATCAACACATCGCCGGGATCAAAAACGTACAAATTCGTTTCGCCAGTGTATGCGTCAATCGTCGCCTTGATCGAGTTCCTGATGTAGTTAAACGGACCGTTCCCCAAATCCAGCTCGCGGGAGTAGGGATGTGCGTTGGAGCTCATGTATCCATCCGCGATCCACACCAGATGCCCGGAATTGGTCAACACTAAATACGGATCAGAGTCCCAGGTCAGAAATCCCGCCAATTTCGTCAATCGCTCTAGAATCGCCCGGTGAATCATCATGCGGCTGCTTCCGGTTAACGGACTCGGCAAGATGATGTTCAAATCGCCATAGTTGATCGCGGCGGCGAGCCGCAATAGCGGAGACGAAATCGGAAAGCCGCCCTTTCCCGTGTAGCGCGTATAGACGCTCTCCGAGCCGGATGGATAATTGAACTCCTGCTGCGCCGTATCAACAAACACCGGTTCGTGCGCCACTTCGCTGTAATAAATTTCCGGTTGCGTGAACGTCAGGCTCTTGCTCGTGACCACCGGCGGAGCGTCTTTGATGAATAAGACCGGCAGCCCGTCGGCTGTGATTCGGTTTGCTTCCGCCATGACAACGCCGTAGCCATGGGTGTAGATGAAATGAGGATTGATCCAGCGATTTCGCGCTTCCCCAAGCTGCCGAATATCCAGTTCGCGAGGTGCAATCAGAACCTGCCGCACATGGCCGTCGATGTTGTAGCGGTCCACGTCCGTATCGATGTAAACGTAGGGGCGTAGCGGTTGAATCTGTGAAATCGTGTCGTGAAACGCCCGCCAGTCCCACAGCCGCACATTATCGAGCAGCGGTTCGTGCTTCGCGTAATCAATCGGCATTTCCGGAACTGCTTCACGCGTGGTCTCTTTGACTCGCTGGTTCAAACCGTACGCTGACCGGGTCGCATCGATGTGGTGCTGGATGTAGGGACCTTCGACCGACAATTCATTCGGTCGCACATACAACCCGGCCACAATGGACGGCAATACGAAGCGGACCGGAAGGATCACCAGCAAAACCAAAGCCCAACGGCCACGTCTCGCCACCACTAGCGCGGCTCCAGCCAGAGCCGCTAAAATTTCCAGCCACTGGAGCGGCAGAACAAGATGGTCAGCTACCCAATCGACACCCACCAGGTATGTCCCGTGGTCATCGAACAGAAGCCCGTACCGATTGAAATAGATTTTGATCGCGATTCCGACCAGCAAAATCGCAGCCGCGAGGCGCACAAACGTGGAATCGAACGCATCACGAACAGATATCCGGTCGAATTCGAATGGAGCTCCAGGAGTAAAACTCGGGAGTTGCTTGCTCAGCCGCTCTGCATGCGCCGCCAGCCAGTAAATCAGCAGCGAGAGAACGGCGGCCACCAGCACCACGCGCAACAGCATGTTGTAGAACGGCAAGCCAAAAAAATAAAAGTGCAGCGGCTTCCCAAAAATCGGGTCGACGAATTCAGCCGAAAGCTGCCCCAAGCGCAATCCGCCGAAATACCTCACAGCCGTCCAACTATCGACAGTCGCGTTGGCGATTCCGATTGCGAAGATCGCAAAAACAACTAGCGCGATTCGAGACACGAACGAGCGTTTTAGAAAACCAAAAAGAGGAGTCTCCGCTTCACGCCGCATTCCCAATTTGAAGGCGATCCAAAACGCAAAAAAGAAAAGCAGGAATGCCAGGAGAATCGGGCCCGTGCCATAGAGGAGAAGACTGATCCAGGTGTCGACCTGATGGACTTCCGACCACCAGGAATAGTCAATGAGTGTCGATGCTATGTAACGCGAACAAAACAGAATCGCCGCGAGCAGAACGACGATAAAGATCAGCCCGCCGCGTCGCTGCCGCTGCCCGATGTAGCCGGCCGTCATCACCTGACCGGGCCGCGCGCGTAGGAGAGCAGTATGGTCCGCTCGTTTTGGCTTCTAGTCTGCAGAAAGCGTTAGTATATCGTTCTTTATGCCGGGCCTTTTTCTTCCTGTTGCAGCAGCGCAAGTAGTCCCACCGTCACTTCATTGAACACTTTGCGCCGGCGATGAATGATGCGTACGGGTCTGTACAGTTTCCGCGGTTGAAGCCGCAGCGCAACAATTCGCCCCTGGCTCAGCTCTTCGCGCATGACCCGTTTTGGCATGATACTGATTCCTGCATCGTGCGCAACCGCTTCTTTGATCATTTGCAGATTGTCGAAATGAAAGGCCGCCTGAACGCTCACTTTGTGCTCGCGGAAATAGCGATCGATTTGGCTCTGGATCGGCAAATCGTCATCGAACCCAATGAACTGTTCGCCCTCTAATGCGGTCGGTCGAATTGACTGCTCATGAGCCAGACGATGGTTTGGCGCAACAGCCACCACCATCTCCTCATCGCGCCAGGGCAGCGCAATCACCTCTCGCGAGGATTCTGCATAGCTCATCAGTCCCAGGTCCGCTTCATCCTCCACCACCGCCTCCCACACGCGTTCTGGGCGAAGATATGCGACCTGGAGCTGGCCGTCGGGAAAAGCTCCCGCAAATCGCTCTTCAATATGCGCCATTTCCGATAACCCGACCGAATAGATGGCCGCCAGCCGCGCCTTGCCGTTTCGTTGCTTCTTCAGAAGCTCCAAAGACGCCTGCAGCTCATCATGCCTTCGCAACACATCCCGGCAATACTCGACGTACGCCTTACCAGCCGCCGTAACGATAAGAGGTCGCCTGCTACGGTCGAAAAGCGTAACCCCGGCGTCACGCTCGATTTCCTGGATCGCCTGGCTCGCGGCCGACTGGCTAATCTCATTCGCTCGCGCCGCTTTACTGACGCTGCGCAGATGAGCTACATCGCGGATCAAACGGAGATTCGCAAGCGTCACGTTACAAATACCTTAACATAAGAAAAACTGATTGTATACCGGAACAGTTTCCATTTGACGAATATTGCGACGCCCGAGTATACTCAGATAACCTCCTCTACCGGAGCATAAGTGTATCCAGGTTCTCTCAATCAACTGCCCCAGCCGCAAGGGTTGTATCATCCTGCCAACGAACATGACGCTTGCGGCATCGGATTCGTCGTCAATATCCAAGGGGAAGCCTCGCACGACATAGTGCTCAAAGGCCTCGAGATTCTTGTCAATCTCCGTCATCGCGGCGCATGCGGTTGTGATGCCGAGACTGGCGATGGCGCGGGCGTTCTCATTCAAATTCCGCATCAATTCTTTGCCAAACAGACCGACAGCCTGGGTTTCCGATTGCCCGTTCCGGGCGAGTACGCAATCGCGATGTGCTTCCTGCCCGTCGAGCATCAACAGCGGCTCACCTGCGAAGGGCTGCTGGAAAAAATTGCTCGCGAAGAAGGTTTAACTGTTCTGGGCTGGCGTGACACGCCCGTACAAGTAGACGCCATAGGGCGCGTTGCGCGCGCCTCGCAGCCCTATATCGAACAATTTTTCGTCGGCCGGCCAACAGGCTTGGCGCTGGATGAATTTGAACGCAAGCTTTACGTGATTCGGAAGCGAGTTGAAGCGCTCGTCGCTGCTTCCGACATGCGCGAAAAGGCG
>JAFASD010000539.1 GCA_019244945.1 Acidobacteriaceae bacterium
CGCCATCGACTTCGAATCAAACCGACGAGCTCATAACATTTGTCGATGGGAACCAAATAATACTCGCTGCGCGGAATCTCGCTCGCCTGGCCCAAGCGATTAACTAGAAGCGCTTCCACATCCGGTTCCATGCGGGCTAATTCAGGATTATTACGGACAATATCGTTCCAGGCCTCGAGCGAAAGTAGCGATTCGGTTGCTCCCGCGGGTCCGGGATAAAATGCGACGGCCTTGTTTTCAACGCTGCTCTTCAGGAAAAAAGCCACGCCGATCGGGATCGACAAACTCTCCCATTCGGAGTCGCTCATCTGGAAGTTCCCCGATAGACGGATGCGGCGCGGCACGCGCTTGTATCGCGTGTCGCCATTCGAATGAAACAGCACTGCGCAAGCATCACAGGCGCAAATCAGCTTCCGCGCGACAGGCTCAATCAGATGCTGATGCTCGGAGTTCAGGCCCTTGCCGCACAGTTCGCAGCGTTCCCGCGGGTCTCGCTGGCGAACCAGATTCCGCAGCGCGTTGAACGAACCATTCTGCGCCTGCGGCATGGCACAACTCACTACCGACTGAGAGCAGAACCCGCTTTGGTCGACCCATTGGAGCCTTGCAAGCTCGTTAGTGGTACAAACCCGGACGCGGGCTGCTCCTGTTCTCCTTCAAAAATTACCTCGAATGCATCCGGCGCTGTCGCGAACACTGCTTCACGAACGATCGATTCCAATTCTTGCGTTGTCGAACCGCAGCTATGACCGCCGGCATGGATTTTCAAACGCACCACACGATCATCGACCGCATGTACGTCCACGCTTGCGCCCCGTTTAGTGAGCCGTTGGCGGCCCTTTTCGATTCCGCGATTTAGGCGAGTGTCGAAGTCCTCAGGGTGAAGATCATACAGAACCAGAAGACTACTGATCAGGTCGTCTTTGCCAAGGTTCTGAATGAGACGGGCGCCCGGCTCGCCGGCGTTGGATAAAATTTCCAAAGTCCGCTCGAATCCGGCGCGATGCAAGTCCATCACGCACTGCATTAGTTCTTTAGCGTTGGCCCGTACGGCCGGGTCCGCTATGCGATCTATTTCCTGAACCAGCCCGTCTATGCGTCCGATGCGCTCGCGGAACTCCTCGCTCTCGGTCATCGAAATCCGTTAATGCAATCCGAACATCGGTGAATGTACAGTTTCGAGCACCTTGCCTTCGCCCAAATACATATGAACGCCGCAAGGCAAACAAGGATCAAAACTTCGAACCGTTCGCATAATGTCAATGCCCTTAAACTTGTCAGGTCCATTGTCTTCGAAGATGGGTGTGTTTTGCACGGCGTCTTCATACGGACCCGGAGTGCCGTAGATGTCGCGTGGATTTGCATTCCATGGCGTGGGCGGATACGGGTGATAGTTGGCGATCTTTCCATCGCGAATAACCACGTGATGAGACAACACGCCACGAACCGCTTCATGGAAGCCGCAGCCGATGGCCTCATCCGGCACTTTGAAGTCAGTCCAGGTTCGGATCTTGCCAGCGTGCAATTCTTTCATCGCCATCTCCGCGAAGTGAAGAGCGGCGGCTGCGGAATAGGCCTGGAAGTATGTGCGTGCGCGGTCGCGTTCAATAGCGTTGCTCCACTTGGGAATCTTCCACTCGAATTCTGTTTCCGGCAGCGTCGCGGTCTTCGGAAGATAAATTTTCACGCTGTGCCCGGTTGCTTTGACGTAGCCGATGTCGACCAGTCCCGATAATGCCGTCGCCCAGAAACGCGCAATCGGCCCTCCGCCCGTGTCGAGAGCCAGGTAATCGCCCGTGCACTTGTCGTACCAGCGCGGCGACATGACCCAGGTATAGTTGCCCTTAAAATCGCGCTTTTGCGGTCGCGGGATCGTGGTCTGATTCCAAGGATGCCGCTGATCCACCGGATTGCCCAAGGGATCCTGCTTCACGAATGTTTCGCCATTCTGCCAATCGTCGTAGTAGGAGCTGCCCAGCAGAATTCGAATGTTGAGGTTGATATCGACGAGATCGTTGGTCACCAGCTCGCCATCGACGACTACGCCCGGGGTGACATACATCGCGCGTCCCCATTCCGACATGTTTTTATACGTATAGTCGCAGACGTGCGGATTGTTCCAGGATCCCCAGCAACCTAGCAAAATTCGACGTTGGCCGACTTTCTCATAACCGGGCAGCGCGTCGTACCAGAAGTCAAATAAGTCGTCATGCAGCGGGACGACTTTCTTCATAAACTCGACGTATTTCATGAGCCGTACCAAGTAATCGGTAAATAGCTGGACGGTGGGAACGGTGCCGACGCCGCCGGGATACAAAGTGGATGGATGTACGTGTCGCCCTTCCATCAGGCAGAACATTTCGCGCGTCATACGGCTCATCTGCAGAGCTTCGCGATAGAACTCCCCCGTAAACGGGTTGAGGGCGCGCATGATATCGGCGATGGTCCGGAAGCCGTGCAGATTCGAGTGCGGGGAGGGAGTATTTTCCGCCTTGGCCAGCACGCCCGGATTGGTTTCTCTGACCATCTGCTCACAGAAATCGACGCCGACCAAATTGTCCTGGAAAATGTTGTGATCGAACATATACTCGGCTGCTTCGCCGAGATTGGTGATCCATTCACCCATGTCCGGGGGCCGAATCCCGAAGGCCATGTTCTGGGCGTAAACCGCGCAGGTGGCGTGATTGTCCCCGCAGATTCCGCAGATCCGGCTGGTGATGAAGTGGGCATCGCGCGGATCCTTGCCCTTCATAAATATGCTGTAGCCGCGGAAGATTGAGGATGTGCTGTAGCACTCCGCAACTTCCCGGTTATCGAAATCGATCTTGGTGAAGATTCCGAGACTGCCGACGATCCTCGTGATGGGATCCCAATTCATCTCGACGAGATTGCGTGATTTCCGTTCGAGTTCTACTTCCGGTGCGGTCATTGTACTCATAGTGGTCCCCCTTTGATTCCTAATAAGCCCTGGGAGTATAGCCGGTGGTGAGTTCCTTGCGAGGATGGCGCCACTTCGGCTCTTTGTTCACGGTGTCGTTGGTAATGGAGCGAAGCGCGCGTATGGCGCTTCCATAAAATCCAACAGCCGTGGCGGAAATTCTTGCCCCGGGAGGTTCGTCCATGAATGGCATGAACTTGTCCGGAAATCCCGGCATTGTGCATCCGATACAGATGCCGCCTACATTGGGACAACCGCCAATGCCGTCCATCCAGCCCCGCTTCGGAACGTTGCAGTTCACGACGGGTCCCCAGCAGCCCAATTTCACGAGGCATTCGGGCGCGCCGTAGTGGTCGGCGAATTGTCCTTGCTCGTAGTAACTTCCCCGATCGCAGCCCTCATGCACTGTCTTGCCGAAAAGCCACTTTGGCCGATTCTGATCGTCCAGGGGAATCATGGGCGCAAGACCAGCGACTTGATAGAGCAGGTACAGCAGAGTCTCCATGAAATTGTCCGGCTGCACCGGGCATCCCGGAACATTCACAATGGGCAGACCCGCCTTCGATGTCCAAGTCCTGCCGAGATAATCCTGCAATCCCATGCAGCCGGTAGGATTCCCCGCCATGGCATGAATACCGCCGTTCGTGGCGCAGGTTCCGGCGCCGACAACCGCCAGAGCGTTGGGCGCCAATCGATCAATCCAGGTGCACGTGGTGATCGGCTGACCAGTTCCGGGGTCCGTTCCCAAGGCCGCCCAATATCCTTGGCTCTTGATCTTCTCGTTGGGTATCGAGCCTTCCACAACCAGGACGAAAGGATCCAGCTTTCCCTCCCAGGCCAGATACCAATACTTCATGAAGTCGTCACCGACTTCGTACGCGAGTACCGGGTTGTGCAAGTGCACTTTCGGCAGACCGGGAATCGAGCCAAGTATGACGTCCTCGATGCTCGGCAGCGTGGCTGCGGTAATGGAGACTGAGTCTCCGTCGCAGCTCAATCCTGAGGTCATCCAGACGATGTGTATATCTGGAACTGGGGAAGGCCTCTGAGTTACCCGGCCGTATGGAACGTTGTCTGCCATGGAACTCTCCTTTTCAGACCATAAGAATCATACAGCAGTCGAATTGAGACACAGGATTAAGAAGAGGTAATCTTATGGACGCAACCCTAAGGAGGTGAGCATGAGCTTTTCCAAGGTTCTTCGTTTCCTGTTTATCGCGAGCGCCATCGCCGGCATAGTGATGAACCTGCCTGATATCAAGCGCTATATAAAGATCAGTACGATGTAAGCGCGCCCGAATGAATGAGCATGGTTAGCTGCGCGATCGCGGACATCGCAGATAAGGTCAATCGGGGCGGGCGGATTGATTCGGACGAGGCTCGCTGGCTTTGGTTGAACGCCGGCGATGCCGAAATACGAAGTCTCGCCTCGACCGTTCGCGCGCGTTCCCACTCCCCCCGCGCATGCACCTACATGGTCATGCGCATTATCAACTACACCAACGTATGCGTGGCACAGTGCGATTACTGCGCGTTTTACCGGCTTCCTGGACAGCCCGGAGGTTATGTCCTTAGCCGGGACGCGGTGTTCGCCAAATTGGATGAATTGTTAGCGCTGGGCGGCGATCTGGCGGCGTTCAACGGAGGGTTTAACCCGCATCTGCCGCTCGATTATTATTGCGATCTGTTCTCCGCGATTCGCGCACGCTATGGTGACCGGCTCGAATTCTACGCGCTCACGATTGCGGAGTTCCTGTATCTTGCCGATCACGCCAAACTCAGTTATGGCGCGGCTGCCGAGCGATTCAAGCAAGCGGGCGTGCGCTGGATAACCGGCGGGGGCTCTGAAATTCTAACGGAAGATTTCCGTGCGCGACACAGCAAATTCAAGTACACCGTTGCGCAATTCTTCGAAGCCCAGCGCGCGATCCTCTCCGCTGGTCTGAAGACCACGGCGACCATGGTCATTGGCTTTGACGAGAGTCTCGAGGAACGTCTCGAACACCTCGAGCGTACGAGGCGATTCCAGGATCAGACGGGCGGTTTAGCGAGCTTCCTCTGCTGGACCTATAAGCCCTACTTCACCAAGATAGGAGGAATCGAAATCTCGACCGAGGAGTACCTGCGCCACCTTGCTTTATGCCGTATCTATCTCGACAATATTGCGCGAATCCGTACTTCCGTGCTGACGCAAAACGAGCGCGCTTTGGAGGGCTTGCAATACGGCGCGGACGATTTTGACCTTCCGATTGAAGATGAAGTCACGCAGAAAGCAGGCGCGACCATAAGTTTGGACTTCGATCGAATCCTGGATGTCGCGAGACAGCTCGGATTCAAGCCGGAATACCGGCATGTCAGCAATTCCCCAGCACCCTACCACTCAGATTCCTTCTAAATTAGCCGATCGGTTCTTGAATTCTTGTCGATAAAAATGTGGGGCGGACTTATCGCAAGTGGAATCTCTAGTAACCTCATCGCTCTTGAAAACGAGGCAGGTTGAACGATTTACCCCTCCCGTTCCGCAGAGTTTGGCCGATACGGGGCTGCCTTCTTCCGTCATCGAGCAACTGATTCTGAAATCTCTCTATTTCAAGGGCGATCTCATGGCGGGCGATCTCTGCCGCTCGATGGGCATTAAGTTCAGTTTTGTCGAGTCGATCATCGAGAGTCTCAAGCTTCAGCAACTGGTTCAGGTGAAAAGCTCGCTCGGACTGGGACGCATTTCAGCGACACTTTCTCTCACCGAGCAAGGCCGACGGGCCACGCGAGATTACATCGAAAACAATCAATATGTCGGCCCGGCGCCCGTCCCAATCGGCCAATATTGCATGGCGGTGGAAGCGCAGCAGATGCCTCCTAACTGGCTTAGTGCCGAACGGCTAAAAGCGGCTTACTCGCACATGGTCACGACCAACAGCATCCTCGATCAGATTGGTCCAGCGGTCAGTTCCGGCAAATCATTTCTGATCTATGGCCAGCCAGGGAACGGCAAAACGCACATCGCTGAAGCATTATCGAAGATCCATACTTCCGACATCTACATCCCGTACGCGATTGAGTGTCAGGGCAATATCGTACAGCTTTTTGATCCGATTTATCATGAGCTCGCCGAGCGCAAGGAAGGCGAGTTCGACGCGGATCTGGAAGTTGACGGCCGGTGGGCACTATGCCATCGGCCATTCATCGCGACCGGTGGTGAGTTGTCGCTTTCGATGCTCGACCTCAGTTTCAATACAGTCTCCAAAATCTACGACGCGCCCTTTCAACTAAAAGCCAACAACGGGATCTATCTAATTGACGATTTTGGGCGCCAAAAAGCGACCTCCGCCGAAATTCTGAATCGATGGATCGTCCCCATGGAGCGCCGTATTGACTATCTGTCGTTTTCTAACGGCGGCAAGATGACGGTTCCGTTCGAAACCTTCTTGATCTTTTCCACGAATCTCACGCCGGATCAGCTCGGGGATGAAGCGTTTCTGCGGCGTATCCAGTACAAAATGCTGCTCAGAAGCCCTGCAGTAGACGAGTTCCGCACAATATTCTGCAAATTTTGCGAGTCAAAACATCTGGACGCGCCTCCGGAGCTGGTTGATAGTTTCATCGCGAAGCATTACCTGAGTACTGGAAAACGATTCCGCCGCTGCCACCCTCGTGATGTCATCACGCAAGCCATCGATTACATCAATTTCCGTCGCCTTCCCTACGAACTTACGGAAGAGCTGTTAGACCGCGCGTTCTTAAGCTGCTTTGCTTCGAGCGTCCAACTCACCGATACTTAAGGACGATATTTGGAAAAATTGAGGCGCTGTTAGCCCCGGCCCTGCCCGACCCGCTCTTCGAGCAACAATCGGATCAGCGCTTCGAGTTCCCGGATGCGGTCACTTAACTGCTCCAGGTCGCCGATATCCGATTCGGCCGATGCCGCGACGCGACCGTGCTCCAGAACGCCCAACGCTTGGGCGCGCGCTCTCACCACACGGCCTGGGATTCCGACCACCGTGGAACCTTCTGGGACCGAATGAATGACCACGGAACCCGCCCCGACGCGCACATCGTCGCCCAGCCGGATGTTGCCTAGAATCTTGGCGCCGGTGCCAACCACGACGCGATTTCCCAGCGTTGGATGGCGTTTCCCGCGTTCGTTACCAGTACCGCCCAGGGTGACGCCCTGATAGAGCAACACATCGTCGCCGATCTCGGCTGTCTCGCCGATCACCACACCCGTTCCGTGATCGATAAACAGCCGTTGGCCGATTCTGGCGCCGGGGTGAATCTCAATACCGGTCAGGAAACGTGAGCCTTGGGAAATGAATCGCGCCAAAACGTAACGCTTGCGACGGTAGAACCAATGCGCGACGCGATGGAACAGTACCGCGTGAAGGCCGGAGTAGCAGAGCAGAATCTCTAGGCTGCTCTTAGCGGCTGGATCCTCCCGCTTAATCGCCTGGATGTGATCCCGGAGGGACATCGGTCTAATTGTCTCTTAATGTCGATGCTGCACCAGGCCGGCAGGATGCGATTCGCCCAAATTCGAAAGCTACCTCGGTGTTCCGAAACCGAATAAAACGAGCGAGCAAGTGAAGAGGACCGCGGTCAGGCTGATGCAAACCTTGGCGCTCTTGGGGGCCGTGGCAAATTCCTTCCATCTCATCGCGCCCCATAACATCGCCAGGAGAACAGAAGCAAGGGGCAGTATGAACCCGAGGGACCGGTTCAGACCAGTTTGACTGGGAGAAGAGATCGCCAGTGAGGTAGCGAGCGCGCCCAAAGCCCACAATGCGCCGCCTCCGAAACCCAGAAAGTGCTGGCGGGCTTGTCCGGTGAAATATGCATTCAGACGAATTGGGCCGCCTTCGATCGCAATATTCATGAAGTAGAAGTTGAACATCAAGGTGGAAGCGAGTACCCCCAAGCAGAACAGCAAGCTGCCCGCGTAGGGGCCCAATCCGAAGTCTCCGGCCATGCCCTTCGACGCGACGGGATAGAAGCACCCGAGCAAGATACCGCTCACAATACCGAGCGCTACACCTTTTGTCGTTTTCCGGCCCTTCGCTTTTTGAAGAGAACGGTGCGGGGTTTTGGTTGGGTTGACTTGTGGAACATCCCTCGACCGGGACGCCACGCCATCGAGCAGAAGGGCGGGAACCATCAGCACAATTCCGCCAACCAGGAAGAGAACATTGCCAGGCGTGAAGTCGAAAAACGCGACTATAATCAGAGCCACTCCTATGCTGAGCGGGAAAGCCGCAGACATGCCGATGAGCGAAATAGCGGCGACCAATAGCATGTTTCCGAGATTGAAGATAAATCCGGCAGCCATGACATAGGCTTGGGCGGCGCGTCCCGCTACCAACATGCGATCACTAAAAGCCAGGTCGGAACCGAGCGTTCCGAAGGTGTAAGCGGCGACGACTGCTAATAGCAACGCGCCGATTGCAAAATCAAAGTAGAACAATTCGAATCGCCAGCGCGCTCCGGCGAGCCGGAATGTGTTGGCCCAAGAGCCCAGGCAAACAAACCCGAGCAACAACAGCAGAAGGGCGGAAGCGTACGTTGTCGGAAGTACCAAAGCATTAAACCTAGTTTTTTAGGTTAACACTCGGTAAAACTACCGTCGGCAACAGTTTTGTAAAGAAACCAAGGCAGCGGGAAACAGGGCCTGTTGTTCCGGGCCGAAGTAATGCTGTTGATCGAGGTTGTGATAAACGTTCCCGGCGATTCCGGATGCGATCGGCCCGCTGATCCCCCGCCCCCCGGTGAGCAGCACGACGACAGCTAGCTTGTTCTTGCCGGTGTCATTGAAAGAGCCGAACCACCCAAGATGAACCCCGGGCTGCGCGGTATCGGTGCAGGTGCCGGTTTTTCCGAAGATGGGTTCATTCGGGTTGTAATTCGCGCGCCGGGCGGTGCCATACTCGACTGCAGCCATCATGCCCGGCTTGATTTCTTTGGTCAGGTCGGAAATGTCCAGCACTCGCTTGATTCGCGGAATAAACTTTTCGACTTCCTCCTGGCTGCGTGGATACTGCAGGTAGTACATCGTGCCGCCGTTCGAGACAGTGGTTATGATGCTGGTAAGTTCAAGGGGCGTCAGGCGAATCCCATCTCCAAAACTTGTCATCATTCCCACGCCGGTGGTCGGCGGCTCATCTGCAAGATAGCCCGCTTCTTCTCCTGGAATATCGAGACCGGCCTTTTCGCCGAGACCGAACAGTTTTCCATATCTCTCGACACGGTCAAATCCAAGCTCTTGACCCAATTTCGCGAAATATAGGTTGTTGGAACGAGCGATCGCATCGGTCATGTCGGTGGAGAACCGGCGCGTGATGCGCAAATGCTCCTCCGGCGTGATTATTCTTTCGCTGAGCGAGGCCAGCGAGACGACGATCTTGACCGTGGAGCAAGGCTGATAAGCGCCCTTGGTAGCGAGCTTTTGATTGACTATGCTCAAAATCCGGCCGGTTTGGGAATCAGCTACAACAACTGTTCCGTTATAAGGCCCGAGCGCATCCACCGCGGCCTTGCGAACGACCAGATCTTCCCCATCTACGTTGTCTCCGACAGTTGAATCCGCATAAGTCGGCTCGGTCCACGGGTTGACGAAGATCCTATGGCGGCCATGGCGGCGGGTTCGACTCAGCGGCACATTCATTGCCGTGTCGGTGTGAATTACTCCCGCGCGGGTGGTGCTGCGATCCGCAACCAGGATCTTTTTATGCTTTTTCTTGTGTTTTTTGGATGAAGTCGCAGTGGCGCTTGCCTGCGGAGCTAACGGCTGCGCTCCGAGGACAGCTCCCATGGCCACCATGGCCAGCAATAAAGTCATCCCACGGCGAGGATGGAGGTTCATCGAACAACCCCTTCCTTGAAGAGTGACGTGCCCATCGACGTAAGAAGTACACGGATCGAATCGACTGATCCGCAAACGTAACCTGACAAAGAGTTACTTATATCGTAAGTAGTCTTGTTAATTACGTCAATCAAAAGATTATCTCCCAGAGTTAAAGAAGCTTCACGCGCTCAGGCTGCTGTCCACCCTCCATCGATTGGGACTACCGCCCCATTCATAAAATCGGCAGCGGGTGAACAGATATAGAGAGCGAGCTTTGCGATCTCGTCAGGGCGTCCCAAGCGGCCCAGGGGTTGGCGCTCGTTTAGTTCGGCGCGTATCTTTTCCTTCTCGTGCCGGTGATACTTTTCGAGATAGCCTTCGACAAAGGGAGTATCGACCGTCCCGGGAGCAATACAGTTAGCTCTAATCTGAGTCGGGTAGTCCACTGCGAGTTGCCGAGTCATAGCCATGACGGCGCCCTTGGTAGAGCAATATGCAAACCTGCGCTTCACTCCCACGATTCCTGCGACGGAGCCCATGTTCAAAACTGACCCGCGAACTTTTTTGAGTAAAGGGATGGCGGCCCGGGTCATCAGATAGGTGCCTTCCACATTCACGCGGAAGAGGCGCTTAAAATCATCCATACCGGTTTCCTCAACGTTGCCCACCATTCCAACTCCAGCGCAGTTCACTAAAATGTCCAGATCAGTTATAGACGCAAAGAGCGTTTGAACCTGATGTTCATCGGTAATATCGCAAAGCCGCACCTCCGTATTCGGGACAGCGGCAGCCAAGTCGCGGGCGCGAGCAGCGTCCACGTCAACGATTAAAATGCGAGCGCCAGCTTCGGAAAACGTGCGAACCGTCGCTTCTCCTATGCCGCTGGCGCCCCCGGTGACCATGGCGATTTTGCCGTCCAGGCGGAATGGGTCGGGCATCGCTCTATTGGGCCACCGACACCTTATCTGCGGCCCGGACCAACTCGGCGCCGAGCCGCTGTTGAATAGTGTCGTCCAGCTTGTTTCCGTTTCGCGTGACGTAAAAAACATCAAGAGCTTTGTGGCCTTCCGTGTCGATCATCACGACTTCAATGTTGCATCCGGCGGCGCTTAGGGTAGACGTGAGGTCGTAAAGCAAGCCGGGCCGGTCTTCGCCAGCGAACTCAATCAGAGTTGACGTTTCCGAGGCTTCATTGTTGAAATGCGCGACCGGAGCGATTCGGGCTCTGCTATTCGGGAGCGGCGCCGCACGTCTCCTTTTGAGAAGATCGGAAACCTGAATGGAACCCCTGACGACGCATTCAATGGTCCACTCAAGTCGGCTGATTTCGCCAGGATTCAATTCGAGCGTACGAATGGGATCGGTGAACCGGAGTAGATCCAGGATGCGGCCACCGGCATTCGAGCAGGCCTCCGCCTTCACGATATTCATGCCGAAACTTGCGAGAGAGCCGCAGAGGCGCGAGAACAGACCCGGCTGGTCGCCTGCCAAAACAGTGAGTCTATACGCTCCCGGCTCGGGCTGGATCTCGACGGCTACACCGTCGCGCCGGCTCTTCTGCTCTAACGCGAAATGCCGCTCAATTTCGGGGCGAGTATGGGTCCTGAGATAGCGGGTTGGAAGTCCCTCGAGAAAATGGGCAAGCTCGGGGGAGACCGGATCTCCCGAGGTGAAGGTTGGGACGCCATGAATGCGGTCTGTGGCAAGCTCGCGCGTGAGCTGCTCCAAACCCATGGAATAGACGCGCCATAACTGCTCGACTCGCCAAGGAGTGAGCGCGGTCGGATTGACGGCGTTTATGTCGGCGTAGGTGAGCAGGGCGAGCCGGCGCAGATTCTCCTGCGTGCCAACCCTGGAAGTAAGGAAACGCGCAGTTGCAGGGTCGTTCAAATCGCGTCCGTTCATGATGAGCGAGAGGTCGAGATGATGCTCGATGAGGAAGAGGACAGTATTCTGCTTCTCTTCCGGAACGTGAAGGCGGTCCATGACGAGACGGGCGGTTTCGAGTGAACCGCGAACGTGATCGCCCGGGGTTGTGCCTTTGCCGAAATCGTGCAGGAGCAAGGCGAGGCGCAAGACCGCGGGTTGATCCTCTTCTTCGAGAAGCTCGCGGAACCGCGACACCGCTGGAGCTTTATCGGTCGAGAGCTTATCGATGGTTTCGATCGCCACAAAGGTATGCTCATCGACGGTGTAGCGATGATAGAAGTCGCGGACCACCAGACTGTCGACGCTTTGCCACTCGGGAATCGTTGCCGGCAGGAAATCGGTCTCCTGCATTTCCCGGAGCGCCATAGCGGCATGCGGCTGCGAGAGGAATTCTTCCCACAGCGGCCAAGAGAGTGGCTCTTTCTGGAACAATTCGGCAAAGCTGTTGGCCTTAGCGCAGAGGCGGCGCTGCGTATCCCAGGCAAGCCGGACTCCATGCCTGGCGAGGAAAACAAACAGCCACAGAGCTGAAACGGGCGAGCTCAAGGTCAGGTTGGGATTGCGCAATAAAACACGTTCGCGCGAAATCGTGAATTCGGAGGTAGACAAGCGCGAGCGCCAATCGCGAAATTGCCGCGCCAGCGATATATCGCGATCGTCCATATACTCCAAGGCACGCAAAGCTGCTTGGTAGGCCTGGCGAGCGTGACGATAGTAGATTCTCATCCATTCTTCAGGCGCGAGCGAGTGTTCCGGCAGCACCTCGGCGGCTTGATCCTGCAGCTCGAAGCTCAAGAGATTGTTGTCGCGCCCGGTTTTCAGATGGAGGAAACAGCGAACGGAATAAAGAAAACGTCTTGCATCCGCGAGTTGCCCAGCCGCCTCGCGAATCGCCTCCTGCTGTGGCGTAAGTTGCAATAGCCAGTGCACGAGATGAATGTCCCGTATGCCGCCGGGCGCTTCTTTGACATTCGGCTCCAGGTGATAAACCGTGTGATTGAACTTGGCATGCCTCTGGCCAGCCAGCTCGGCCAAGGGCCGCTTGATGGCATCGGCAGAACGTTGATAGAACTCGGGGAGTCTTTGAGAGAGCTTCCCGAACAGCTCCTCATCTCCGTACAAAAAGCGCACGTCGAGAAGGCTAATATGCAGCTCAGTATTTTGTTCCTGTAGCCGGCAGCATTCGGCGACGGTTCGGACTGAGTGGCTAACGCGAAACCCGGAATCCCAGAGAATGCGGAAGAATTCTGAAAGCGGTTCCTTGATATTCAACAGATCCGAATCGTTTTCAAAGAGCAGCAAAAGATCGATATCGGAGTAAGGGAACAGCTCGCGCCGTCCGTATCCTCCAACTGCGGTCACAACAAAATTCGTGGCGAGCTTCGGTTGGAGATTTTCCTCGGCGGCTGAAATCACTCCGGAATCGACCAGATTGGTTCGAGTTTCAAACAACTCAAACGGGTTTCGGCTCTGAACGGGCGCTTCCATCAGAACAGCTAGAGCGCGGCCTCGCCGGTGTCGTCGTTGCGAATGCGGATGGCTTCCAGAACGTCGTAGATGAAGATTTTTCCGTCGCCGATCCGGCCCGTGCGCGCGGCAGATGATATGGCACGCGCGATCTCGTCCAACCGGGCGTCGGGAACCACGGTTTCGATTCTGATTTTAGGCAGGAGATCCACTTCGTATTCCATTCCCCGATAGACTTCTTTGTGTCCCTTCTGCCGTCCGTGACCTCGCACTTCGGTGATGGTGATTCCGTCAACGCCGATGCTCTTGAGAGCTTCTTTGACTTCATCCAGCTTGTGCGGCTGGATAATCGCTTCAATTTTCTTCATTGATTTAGTCTCGCGCGAGCTTACGCGTCCAGGTTATAGCCTTCCTCACCGTGCATGCTGAGGTCAAGGCCCTC
>JAFASD010000244.1 GCA_019244945.1 Acidobacteriaceae bacterium
CGCAGGCCGCGTCGAAATAATACATGAGCGTCTGCAATTAGAATTTGACTTACTCGTTTGCTGCGTGCCAAGTCGTTTCTTCCGATCCCTTACCCTTATCGGCTGAAATGCTAGGGAGTCTTTAGAAAACTAAGAAAGCAACCCGAGGCGCGCTGGCTATTCTCCGATCTTGCGGGGCGGGGCGGACTTCGAGGCCAGGGCGGTCTCGAGCAGCTTCAGCGTCTCCTCATCGTCAGTTCCCTTGGCGCGCTCTAATGCCGTGTGGCCGGCGCGATCTCGAAGCGCCGGATTGGCCCCCCGAGCTAACAACAGAGCGACGGCTCCGGAGCGTCCGAGGGAAGCCGCGAGCATCAGAGGAGTCGCGCTGTCTTCACTGTCTCTCGCATCAATTTCGGCTCCCCGATCCAAGAGCAACGCGATCACGTCGGCATTGCCTCCCAAGGCGGCGTCGTGAAGAGGCGTGCCGCCGGTCTGATTGCGCGAGTCCACGCGAGCACCCCGGTCCAGCAGCAATTGGACGGTTTTCTTCTGGCCTTTCAAGGCAGCATCGTGAAGATACGTGGAACCCGTAGGGGTGGGTTTGCGAATATCAAAACCACTGTCAATCAGCATTCGCACGATCTCGGTTTGGCCGCGGAGGGTTGCCGATTCCATGGCTTGCTCTGCTGCGGCTTCGGATTGCTTGAGGAGCATTCCGAGACCGAGCAGCGCGGCCACCACGTTCAGATTTTTGTAGGCGAGCGCCAGGTCGAGCGGCGACTGCCCGAAGCGGTCCCGCTGCACCGGATCCGCACCCGCATCCACTAATGGTTGAATGGCAGCGGCGACGCCCTTGATGCAAGCTTCATGGAGAGGTCCCCTTCCGTCGAGGGGATGAAGGCGTTTAGGATCCGCGCCGCGCGAAAGAAGCACGGGGACAACGCTCGCCTGGCCATGCAGCACGGCTTCGTCGAGCGGAGTGTTTCCGTTCGCGTTCAGAGCGCCCGCATTTGCTTGAGCGGATAAGAGAGACTCGACGATTGGCAAGTTGCCTCGGGCGCAGGCAAGATGGAGCGCGGTCTGCCCCTCACGGTAGGAAAGATCGACGCGAGCGCCCGAGCCAAGGAGGAGTTTCACCATGCCCGGTCGGCCTCTTATAACTGCATAGTAGAGAGGAGTCGAGCGCGCTTCCGTGTGAATTGCATTCGCATCGGCGCCGTGGGCCAGGAGAAAATTGGCAATTTCCGTATTCCCCGACCAAGCGGCATCGAGCAGTGGAGTACTGCCGAGAGCATCTCGCGCATTGACGTCAGCACCCTGGGCGGTCAGGCTTTCGACTTGGTCAAGCTGGCCTAAGCGCACGGCCGCGTGCAGAGCATCTCCGAGAGCGCGATGCTCTTCCGAATCGGTGACTTGTTTAGGGAGAGACTGAGGAGGGGGAACAGCAGCAGTTAGACGGGCCGCCCAGCTCGCCAGCGTCAACAGACTTAGCGCAGTCAGGGACTGCAACATGCCCACAAGCGTAGCATCGGACGGCTGCCCTCGCGACTGCCGCCGTGGTCCAAAAAACTGAGTGGAGGTGGCTTAGCTCTTGGCTACTTCGGCAGGAACATGCTTCTCGAGCATCTTCTGGAATTCGGGCTTGCCGATTGCGCCCACCTTCTGCTCTACGATTTGACCGCCCTTGAATAGCAGAATTGTGGGAATTCCACGTATTCCATAGCGATAGGCAGTCTGTTGATTGGCGTCGACGTCCAGCTTGCCGACTTTCACTTTGCCGGCGTACTCAGTGGCTACCTGGTCGACCGTAGGACCCATCATCCGGCAGGGACCACACCACTCGGCCCAAAAGTCGACCAATACGGGCACGTCCGAATTCAAGACGTCCTTGTCAAAGTCAGCATCTGTAAAGGTGAGTGTGTTGTTTCCTGCCATGATGTTCTCCTATCGTTTGATGAGATTTTGCGCGTTTTGATTCAATCCTATTCCGGTTTCTCGGGCACAGAAACGTTCAGGAATCAGGAGCCAGCCGCCTGTACAAACGGGCGTATTCGGCAGCTGAAACGTCCCAAGAGAAGTTCCGCTGCATGGCGGTTCTCATCATTTCGGTCCATTGGTCTGTTCCATATACGCCCAAAGCAGTTCGAATGCACCCGAGCAGGTCGTCGCTGTTCTCGTTCTTAAATTTGAATCCAGTCTGCGCGTCAACGGTATCGTCCAATCCACCGGTTGCGTGTACCAGCGGCAGAGTGCCGTAGCGCATGCTGTAGATCTGATTGAGGCCACAAGGCTCGTAACGGCTGGGCATCAGGAACAGGTCGGCTCCAGCTTCGATTCGGTGGGCCAGGCCCTCTTCATAGCCGAGGGATACTGCGACTCTCGTGGGGTATTCGGAAGCGAGCCATCGAAAGAAATCTTCGAAGCGCTGCTCTCCGGAGCCAAGCACAACCAGGGAAATGTCTTCGGCGGCGAGTTCGTGCGGGACTTGCATGAGCAGATCGAAGCCTTTCTGGTCTGCCAGCCGCGAGATGAGCCCCACGAGTGGCTTTTCAGAACGATCATCGGGAAGTCCCATTTCGGCCAACAAGGCTCGTTTGCAGGCTCTTTTCCCGTCCAAGTTGGACAGATCGAAATTTTGCGCGATGTGGGGATCGGTGGCGGGATCCCAAAGAGAATAATCGGCGCCATTCAAGATACCCGTGAGAACGGCGCTACGCGAACGCAATAAATCGTGTAGTCCGAAGCCGAAAGGCGCAGTTTGTATCTCCTGCGCATAACGTGGGCTGACGGTGGTGAGAATATCACTCGAAATCAAGCCGCCTTTGAGGACGTTCACCTGGCCATGGAATTCGACCAAATCGGGCCGGAACAGCCGATCCGGCAAGCCGAGGTCGGCGAGTGCGGTGCGCGGAAACAAGCCCTGGTAGCCCAAGTTGTGAATCGTCAGCACGGTTTGAATCCCCAGGTATGCCGGATGGTAACGAAAGGTGTCCTTCAGCAGCATTGGAAGCAACGCGGCTTGCCAGTCGTGACCGTGGATGATCTGTGCCGTAAAAAGGAAGCGCGCTATTCCCAGAGCGGCTTTGCAGAGCGCAGCGAAGCGAAGGTGATTATCGGGGTACTCGCGGCCGTGCTCATCGTACAATCCGTCGCGATCATAGAGCTCCGGAATTTGGACAAAGAAGTAACGGACGCCATTCGAGAGCTGCTCGAGGATATTGGCGGAATAGGCGTGAGGACCGAGCGCGAACTGCAGGCCATCATAAACGGAACGCGCGTCTGAAACAGCGGCTGCTCGATAGAGCGGCAGGACTACTGAAACTTCTTCGCCGGCTTGCACCAAGGCTGCCGGAAGCGCGCCGAGCACGTCGCCGAGGCCGCCGGTTTTTGCAAACGGCGAAGCCTCGGCCGAGACCATGAGGATTTTGGCCACCAACCGATTGTACGGGGAGGCGAGCGGGTTGCGTTAAAGGATCGGCGGTATCGAAAAACCGTGAGAGACGATCAGGTCTCCAGCGGCCAGCATGAATCCGAGAGCTTGCGTTGTGCGGTCCCAACATCGGAGCGAAAGTTGAGAGCACCGGAGATGCTTCGCCGAGAGATTCCGGTACGGGAGTGGGTCAAACAAACGGAGTTCGGGCGATTGCGCCAGCGGCGGAGATCCCCTTACTTAGAAAATTCGTGGACGCGAAGACGCCGTGAAGCTAGTCTGTGTCTGAGAATCTCTTTGCGTTCGGAGCAGCCGGGCGGGGACGCCCGGCGCGGACGAGGACGTCCGCCCCACAACGGGTATGTACCGGGCACATACTATACAGAATGTACCGGGCACATGGTGAACACTTATCCAACCAGCGGGGGTGCTCGCGGTCAGGGGTTCGCTGCGCGGCAACCAGCAGCATAAGAATGCAACCGTGGAGTTGCGATAATCTGCCAAAAGTGGAGGCGCTCACGGTAGAAGCGAGATGTCCGCTCCCGTGGCTAGATGTCGTAGTACAGCGAGAATTCGTAGGGATGCGGACGCAGGCGTACGGCATCCGATTCGCTCTTGCGCTTGTAGTCGATGAATGTCGCGATAAGATCTTCCGAAAACACATCGCCCTTCAGAAGAAAACCGTGATCGTCCTCTAGACACCCTAGAGCTTCCTCGAGCGATGCCGGCATGGACGGAACAGATTTCATTTCTTCCGGCGAGAGATCGTAGATGTCTTTGTCCAGAGGCTGGCCCGGGTCCATCTTATTCAGCACTCCGTCCAATCCTGCCATCAGCATTGCAGAGAAACCGAGGTAAGGATTGCAAGCTGGATCGGGCGGACGAAACTCGACGCGTTTCGATTTCGGGCTGGCGGAATACATCGGAATCCGGCAAGCGGCTGAACGATTCCTGCGCGAATATGCTAAGTTCACGGGAGCTTCGTAGCCGGGCACAAGCCGCTTATAGCTATTCGTGGTCGGAGCAATGATGGCCGACAGCGCGCGGGCATGTTTCAGAAGGCCTCCGATGTACCAGAGCGCCATCTGACTGAGTCCCGCGTAACCATCGCCCGCGAACAAAGGCTGACCGCCTTTCCAAATACTCTGGTGCGTGTGCATTCCGCTGCCGTTATCGCCAAACAGCGGCTTGGGCATGAAGGTCGCG
>JAFASD010000336.1 GCA_019244945.1 Acidobacteriaceae bacterium
ACAATGCCCATCCCGCCTTCGCCGATCTTCGCGTCGATTCGGTAGTGCCCCAGCGTCTTGCCGATCACTTCGTGTTTGTCCCTCTCTTTTGGAGTCTAGCGACAAGAGTACGCCGGTATCGGCGGCACTCGTTCGAAAGGCTTCACGCCGGCGGCGATTCCAAGGTTCGTGAGTTTTGGTGGAACCAATAGACGCTGTAAGTAGGCGAACTGGATTTCGATGCGCCTGTCGCCAAGTACCGGCCGGAATTTGCACTGAAGGAGATTGGTTTACGTTCGGAGCAGCCGGGCGAGGACGCCCGGCGCGGACGAGGACGTCCGCCCCACAAGGGATCTTCGGTGTGCGGTACACTGTTATCGATCATCGATAACAGCAGATGAAGCCTAACGATCTGGTTCAAGGTACGCTCGGCATGCTCATCCTGAGAATGCTTGCTTTGGAGCCTATGCACGGCTGGGCGCTTTCGCAGCGTCTGAAGCAAATGTCGAAAGACGTCCTGCAGACAGGGCCCGGCTCTTTGTATCCGGCGCTTCACAAATTGGAACAGGAAGGATGGATTACCGCAGAATGGCTGGTCAGCGATAGCAGACGCCGGGTCAAGTTCTATTCGTTGACCAAAGCGGGGCGCAAGCAGTTGGAACGGCAAACGGCCGATTGGAAGCGGCTGTCTGGCGCGATTAACGCGATCGTGGCTCCAGTGAAGGGCTGACATGATGCGCTTGGTCAGGAGAGTGCAGTTGCGATTGAGGTCGCTGTTCTTCCGATCGAATCTCGAAGACGAGTTGAAGGATGAATTGAGCGACTATGTACAACACGAAACTGAACGGCAGGTTGCGTCCGGCGCCTCTCCGGAGGAAGCGCGGAGAATGGCCCTGGTCAGTCTCGGGGGAGTCCAACGGGTCAAGGAGGAGTGCCGGGATGCGCGGGGCGTGCGGTGGGTGGAAACATCCGTGAATGACGTTCGATTCGCATTCCGCACGCTTGCCAAGACACCGGGGCTGACGATTATCATCGTCGGGGCCCTTGCATTTTGCATTGGATTGAATGCTGCCATGTTCTCTGTGGTTGACACAGTGCTATTTCGGCCCTTGCCTCTGCCGGATCAGGACCGGCTCGTCTCGGTTACCGAAGGCGCTCCTGCGTTGGGATTTCCTGTAATGCCTTTCGCCGCTCCCGATTATTGGTTTGTTTCGGCAAATAGCCGCTCGTTCGCATCGACGGGAGTCTATCGGAACCGCGAGTACGAGATCGCCGGCGCGGGCGAACCACGGCGTATAGATGGGGCACGTGTATCAGCGTCACTATTTGAAGTTCTCGAAGTACGGCCAGCGGCGGGGCGGGCGTTTACGCAATACGAAGACGAGCATTCCGCGCGGCTTGTTGTATTGAGCAACGGGCTTGCTCAAGGTTTGTTTGGGACGTCAGAAAAAGCACTCGGCCGTACCCTTCTTCTCGACCGGATTCCGTATCAAGTGATCGGGGTAATGCCCGCGTCGTTCTCGTTCCCGATACGCGGATCTCGCTTCAACGACGATCCGGCTCAACTGTTTGTTCCGGTGTCCTGGGACAGCGAAGACCGAAAACAAACTGTTAGCGACTTCGATTACAGCATGATGGCTCGATTGCGGCCGAATGTGACTGTTCAACAGGCTGACGCGGAAGTCCGGGCTTTGATCAGACGCCTTGTTGAGAACTACCCGACGGCGATAAAGCAGATGCTCCAGCATCTTCCGAAGTTCTCCCTCGAATCCGAGGTTATTCCTTTTCGCGGAGAGTTTACGGGGAATGTGGAACGGCCCTTAATACTACTGCTCGCTTCGGTGGGGGTTCTGCTGCTGATTGGTTGTTCGGACGTAGCGAATCTAATGTTTACGCGGATGGGGGCGCGACGAAGGGAATTTGCAGTTCGGTCCGCTCTTGGGGCAGGCTTTTGGCGTCTGACGCAGCAGACCCTGACGGAAGGACTAATCCTTTCGACCGCGGGCGGGGCGCTCGGCTTGTGTATTGCCCGCTGGACGTTGCCGGTGTTGATCCATTTTGCTCCCGAAACCTTGCCACGAGCGAACGAAATCGGTTTGGACTGGCGGATGGCGGCCTTCGTCGCCGCAGTCACCTTGTTGACACCGATTATGTTCTGCGTAGTGCCGTTTGTGAACACACTGCGAACGGCTGCTACAACTCAGTTGCACGGCGAGGGGCGAACGACTACCCAGAGCAGGCGCGAGCGGCTGACCATGTCGGGAGCGGTTGTACTTCAATTTAGCCTTGCCTTCGTGTTGCTGACCACTGCGGGACTACTCCTGCGTAGTTTTGTTAATGCAAAGGAAACAAATCCGGGTTTCGAGCCGGAGCATGTTATCAGCATGCGAATTACTCTCCCGAATTCCACTTACAAGACACCTGCGCAGATCACAAGTTTATTCAATCGTTTGCTTACGCAATTGACGGTATTGCCCGGGTTTCGGCAAAGCGGGGCCATTTCGGACCTTCCCATGGGTTCGAGCTCGAATGTGATCCTCACTGCCGACGGCGCGGGCCGGCACACGGAACGGGCGGACTACCTTTTCTGCCTAGGAAGTTCTCTGCGCATTTTGGGCGTGCATCTGCTGCAAGGGCGTTTATTCGCGCCGGATGATTACCTTGGTAAGACGCACTCGGCAGTGATCACGGAAGGAATGGCAAAGCGACTGTGGCCGGGCCAGAATCCGATTGGCAGGCATATCAAATTCGGCGTGGACGATCCAATGAATGACCAGCCGTGGTTGACGGTGATCGGCGTTGTCGCAGACGTGAAAGCGACCTTGACGAGCAGATCGCCGCGTGTGCTGGTGTTTACGACGCCGCCGGATTGGATCAACGCGATGGAAATTATCGTTCGGACATCCGGTAATCCGCTTTCCATTGCTAAAGAGCTTCGGCAACAGATTGCGAGGATCGACCCTAATCTCGCGGCGGGCCGTATCGAGACAGTTGATGAAATCTTAGGTGAGTCTTTGTCAGCGGAGCGTTTTCGAACGTGGCTGCTGACCTGTTTCGCAGTCGTGGCGATATTGCTGGCTACGCTCGGAATCGGAGGTTTGCTTGCATATAACGCAGCACAACGGAGGCAGGAATTCGGCGTGCGCATTGCGTTGGGCGCGCAACAATGGGATCTGCTTGGCTTGGTAGTACGAGATTGTTTGCGACTTTCTGCCGTCGGAGTCGTTATTGGACTAGCAGCATCGCTGGCTGTCGCCAGGACAATCTCTGGTTTGCTTTATGATACGAGCCCGTTTGATCCGGGAACATTCGCCTCCGTATCGTTCACGCTAATACTATTTGCGCTCGGCGCTTCCATTTTTCCGATCTGGCGCGTGATGCACATCAATCCTGTCGTGTCACTGAGGACCGAGTAAGAGCGTCACCCGCAAAGGTTCCGCGGGGGAAAGATTCTGCTCATTGGCAATGAGCGGGACTGGGGTATCCTGAGTATTACCGCGGATTCAGCCCTCCCCTATCACGCAAGCTTAATTTGACCAAGAGTCAGGAACAGCGAAGCCGGACCAATGCCTATCTGGCTCTCTCGGCCGTGTGCTTCTTTTGGGGGACCACGTATCTCGGCATACGCATTTCGCTCGAGGGGCTGCCGCCTCTCTATCTGATCGCAATTCGTTATGTAATTTCCGGTTCCCTTCTGGTGTTGGGTGCCCGGATCGGTGGGGCGTATCTGCCGCGGGGACGTGAACTTATCGCGACAGCAGTGTGCGGCATCACCTGTATTGGGATTGGAAACGGTTGTCTGGCGATCGCGGAAGAATGGATCCCGAGCGGTCTCGCCGCATTGTTTTACACCACAACACCGTTCTGGATGGTGGGGATCGACGCGCTGCTGCCGCGAGGCAGGAAGCCTCTCGTGTCCACTCTGGCGGGCCTGTCGGTGGGGCTTTTGGGAGTTGTTTATCTTATCTTCCCGGCTGCCATTCATGAAGGAATGCGCGGCCGCACGCTGGCCGGTTTTCTGATCCTGCAGCTGAGTGCGCTGGGATGGGTTGCAGGATCGCTTTTACAGAAAAGAGTGGAGACGCGCGCGCATCCGTTTGTCACGGGCGCAGTGCAGCAGTTGGCCGCCGGCCTCGCGATGTTTGTGCCGGCGGCATGCTTCGAGAAGATGCCGTCTGCCGTGCCGCTGCGCCCCACGTTAGCGGTTACTTATCTGGTGGTTTTCGGATCGATTATCGGGTTCAGCTCGTTCATTTATTGCATGTCGCGATTGCCGGTTGCGGTGGTTTCGATTTATACGTTCGTGAATCCGGTGGTTGCGGTTTTTCTCGGGTGGCTTTTCTTTCGCGAGCCGTTTGGGTACCGGGAATTGATGGCGATGACCATTATCTTCGTTGGGATTGCGCTGGTGAAGTGGAGCGAATTGAATCGGCAAAGGGCGGTGTCGGCGGGCACCGCAGCACCGGAAGCGGGCGCAATCAGCCCGTAGGCTTCTGCCCGGATCGCGCTGCTATGGCTCAAGTCCGCGGCGCAATACACCGATAGAAGTATAGAGGTCCGAAGATCGCACTCGAAACGGAGTCGTCATCACTTGCGCGCATTGTGACACTCGAAAAGAGCGTCGCAATCGGGTTGAGCCTGGCTTGCTGCTGCCTGATTTGTATCGGGGTAGCGCAATACCGGACGATCAAGTCGTTGGTTGAGAGCACTTTTTGGGTTTCACACACCAATGAAGTTCTGGCGAGGGTAGAATCCATGGTTTCGGCGGCTAAGGATGCGGAAACAGCGGTGCGTACGTTCGCACTTACGGGCGACTCGGTCTACTCTGAAGCGCTGAAAAAGGCAATCGCCGCCTGCTATGCCGACGAAGCAACAGTGCGGCGCTTAACGGCTGATAATCCGCATCAGCAAAGGCGGCTGGACCGGCTGGAGCCGGTGATCGGCCGTCATTTCGCTGCGCTGAATGAACTCGTAAGCGTCCGGCGAGATCGGGGCGCCGAAGCCGCGGCGCAGTGGGTTATCACGGCCGAAGGAGAATCCTCAGGCAATGCAATAGAAGCGGCTGGCGATGAGCTGAAAAATGAAGAATACTTCCTGCTCAAGCTGCGTACCCAAGCGGTCGAACAGAGCACTAAGAGCGCCTTAGCCGTAATTTTGTTTGGGAACCTGACCGCGCTAGGTCTGGTGGCCGCAGCGGGGGTCATGATTCGTTCGCTGATCAAGAATGGGCGGCGGCTGGTGCGTATTCTCGGCCTTGAAAAACATCTGCTTGCCACGTTGCTCGATAACATCCCGGACAGTGTTTATTTCAAAGATCGTGAGAGTCGCTTCACGAGGGTTAACAAAGCACAGGCGCAGTGGCTTGGGCTGAGCGATCCGGCGCAGGCGATCGGCAAGGGCGACGATTATTTTTTTGGCAAGGAACACGCAGAGGCGGGGCGGGCGGACGAGTTGGAGATTATGCGCACCGGCCGGCCAATTATTGCGAAAGAGGAACGGGAAACCTGGACAGGGCGGCCGGACACGTGGGTGACGACGTCGAAACTGCCGCTCCATGACGCGCACGGAGAGCTGGTTGGAACCTTCGGAGTCTCTCGCGACATCAGCGCCCGCAAGCGCGCCGAGGAGGCTCTGGAACAAGCCAATTCCAAGCTCACGCGTTGGATCGGAGAACTTGAATCGCGCAATCAGGAAAGCGTTTTGCTGACTGAAATGGGTGAGTTGCTTCAGACCAGCACCAGCGAAGGAGAAGCGCAGGACATCATACGCAATTTCGCCGCTCGTCTGTTTCCAAATCGCTCAGGAGCGCTGTGTGTCATCAAGGCGTCGCAGAACCTGGCCGAAACGGTCGCTGGATGGGGAGGAATCGCTTCCTCCGACGAAGTGTTCAATCCCGACCAATGCTGGGCGTTGCGCCGCGGCCGCCTGCATCATGCTGGACGCGCGGAACTGCGGATCCCTTGTGGACACATTCGCGCCGGATATTCCGGCGATTATCTCTGTGTCCCTAT
>JAFASD010000365.1 GCA_019244945.1 Acidobacteriaceae bacterium
TGCCATCCTCCTATCAGCCGGCTCACCACGCCGCCATTGTTCAAAATCATACCGCCCTGACCAACTGGAAGCGTGTAAATGCCGTTTGCGACAAAGCGGTGTGTTTGATCAAAGGGCGAAAAACTGCGCTCCAAGTTATAGTTGTACGCGTACTCCGGAGTCGAGCCGCCCGTGAGGTTATCGACAAAATTCGAGAAGCTCTTACTGAACGTGTAGCTGACCTGGTAAGCAAACCCTTTTGAATACCGACGCTTTAGGGCAACCAACAACCCGTTGTAGTCGCTTGTGCCATCATTTGTTGCTAATTCCAGGAAAGCATGGTTGCAGCTTGCAACAATTTGGCAGCTATTCAGATTCGGATACGGAAAGAGGACGTTCGGTGTGCCATTCGGATTGGTTCCGAGCAAAATGCCCTGATTCGCATTTCTGAGGCGATCCTCTTTACGACCGAAATTTCCAACGTAATCTATATCGAGCACCGTGCTTTGCGAAAACTCAATCTCAGGACCGAAGCTGGTCTGCTCCACATATGGAGTTCGCTCATTCGGATCTTGCGCGCGAACGTGAAGGGTGGTCAAATTGAGAGCGGCTGGTCCGAAGAGCGCGTCGGGGAAGCCGTTTCGCAGCAGAAAGACCGGCGTACTACTGCCTAATGACTGGTTGAAAGCCTGATCCAGGAAGAACGGCGGATTCTCGCCCAAGACACTTTCGGAACCGATTCGAACGTCGTGCTGATAGAAAATTCCGAAGCCACCGCGCAACACAACACGCGCCATGGGCTGATAGGTGAAGCCGAAGCGAGGCGCCCAATCGTTCTTGTCGGGATGAATCAGGCCGCGCTGATACCAACCCCCACTCGTAGCATCCACAAAGCTCCCACCGTTCGCTCCCGTGAAATTGGCGATTGCATTCTGATGATTTAGCAATGGCGAATACAGCTCATACCGTACGCCGATATTCAACGTCAGATTGTTGCGCACGCGCCAGCTATCCTGCGCGAAAAAGTTGTTAGCGACTTTGTAATTGTGAACGACTGTTGGAGTTGTAAACATTGCACTGCTCACGTCACCGAGCAGAAAATCAGGAACGCCGAGGCCGGTGTTTCCGGTGTAGATGCCAGTAGAAGAAATCTGACCCTGTAACGATTCAGCGTCTAGGAAATTATCACTCTCATGACGCAACTCGTAGCCGAATTTCAGGCTATGATTTCCTTTCAACCAACTCAGCGTATCCAGCAGTTGCCAAACTTGTGCAACTTGCACTTGCGGACGCCAAGGCGCCGTGCCTAAACGCTGTAAACCTGAGATATTGATCGGCGGAATACCGGCATCAAAGGGACCCGCAGGTATACCAGTTAATCCGTAAGTAGAGGCGGTAGAGCTGCCGGACTGCAGTCCAAGTGCATCGCTATGCGCGTTATCACGATTGAATCCGCCACGCAGCTCGTTCAATAGCGATGGTGACAACACGTCGGCCCATGAAAGAGCGACTGATTTGCCGATAATGTAATACTGCGTTGCAAAGTTTCCGTTACCAGCGACCGGGTTGCCCGTCCAGGGGGGATCTTGCCGGTTTACGTTGTAATCGCTGAAGCGACCAAAAATGCGGTTGTTGGCATTGATTGTATGATCAATCCGCGCGTCCCATGAGTAAGTGTCATTCGGGTCTGAAAACGCATATTGATAGTTATTGCCGCCAGTCCAACTGCCTGGAATCCCCTGCCTTGCGACTGCCGACGGAATATTCGGGTTAGGATATAAATTCAGCAGATTTACACCAACCGGGTCTAAGCACGAAGCTGCAATAACGTTGTTTTGAATGCAGGCGCCTTGTCCGGCGACCGGTGATGCGGCCAATGTCGCTTTCAACTCGGTGAAATTACCGGTCTTCATGAGCGGCGTGGGAACGACGCTATTCTCCGTTATAGCTTGTCTGCTCAGGAAACCTTGTGAATCGACGAAAAAGAAAGTTTTATCTTTGATAATCGGACCACCAAATGTTCCGCCAAATTGATTTTGACTGAAATGCCCTTTCGGCACGCCGCCCGTGTTGTTGAAAAATGTGTTGGCGTTCAACTTGTCGTTACGCAGAAACTCCCACAAGTCGCCATGAAACTGATTGGCCCCACTCTTGATGGTTGCGTTTACGACGGCGCCCGCAGAATTGCCGAATTCGGCAGAGTACGTTCTCGTCTGGACACGAAATTCCTGTAACGCATCTGGCGGAGGCTGCACAGTCTGCACTGAGCCTTCCTGCAGATTAGTGGAACCGGAGTTATTGTCAATTCCATCCAGAGAGAAGTAGTTTTGCGTTTCTAAGTTTCCGTTGGAACTGAAGCGGTCGGCGGCAGAATTAGCCACTTCGTTATTCGGAGCTTTGAAGGTACCAGCCTCGAGCAACGCCAAGTCGGCATATCGGCGGCCGTTTAATGGTAGGTCGACAATCTGCCGTTCATTTACAACACCGCCTAACTCTGCCGTTTGTGTATCCAGCAGCGGCGCCGCCGACTGAACTTCCATGGTCTGCGAAACGTTTCCAACCTGCAGAGTAAAATCGACGGAAGGACGGGATTGAACATCGATGTGGATGTCGCTGAATTCCTGCGCCGAAAATCCGTTAGCGACTGCCTTGACGCTGTAGTCGCCGGGATGAAGAGCCGTGAATTGATACTCCCCGACACCGTTCGTCGTAGTAGTTGAGGTCTGGTTTGTGG
>JAFASD010000418.1 GCA_019244945.1 Acidobacteriaceae bacterium
GGGCGCCATTATTTCGGGCGGGTCCGGCAGAGCAGAGGACAAACTGGCTGCTATGGCCGATGCGGGAATTAAGGTGTGCCCTTCGCCCGCCATTCTAGGCGAGAAGATTCAGGAAGCGCTGGGCGCCAGTACTCACAAAGGAACAAACTGAATGGCTTTGGAACGTACTCTGGGCATTGTAAAGCCCGATGCGGTAGCGAAAGGTCACATTGGCGAGATCTTGACCACCATTGAAGAAAACGACTTCCGAATCGTGCAATTGAAGATGCTGCGGCTATCGATTCAGGGAACGGAGGCATTCTACGCCGTTCACAAAGCGCGCCCATTTTTTCCCGATCTGGTCGCGTTCATGACTGAAGGTCCGGTGGTTGCGGCGGTTTTGGAGAGGGAAAGCGCCGTGGCGAAGTGGCGCGAGGTAATGGGCGCCACTAACCCGGCAGATGCGCGGGAAGGCACGATACGCAAGCGCTTCGCATCCTCGATTGAGCGCAATTGCGTGCATGGCTCCGACGCAGCGGAAACGGCCGCTCAGGAGATTTCTTTCTTTTTCAGCACGGCTGAATTGCTCTAGAGTGCCAGATCGGCTCTCATTCCACTCGCAAGGCGGCAGCGGGATCGGCGCGCATGGCTTGCCACATCGGAACGCAACTTGAAAGGAGCGCGCCTGCGAGTAAAAGTAGAGCAACACTCATAAGAATGACTGGATCGGCGGGTGAAACGGAATAGGTGATTCCGGCCCAGACCGCCGAACCGAAATAAGCAAGAAGCAGCGCGCCGACCGTTCCCGCCAAAACACCGCTGAGTACCAGAGCACCACTCCGTTGGAGGATCAGCCTGAGAACGTTGCCTCGGCTTGCGCCTAAGGCGATGCGGATTCCAATCTCACGCATGCGCTGAATTACCCATTGCGAGATGATTCCGTACAGCCCGATTACCGCGATTATGGTCGAGAGGGCGCCGAAGGCGCTCAACGTTGCCAGAGTCGTTCGTTCGCGCCAGAGAGATTCGTCCACATGTTCTTGCATCGTTTGGATGTGGAAAACCGGCAAATCCTTGTCCAGAGCAGTAACTTGCTGCATGATCTGGCGCTCGATGGATCTCGGATCCATGGCGGTCCTGACGACCAGGGTGATTGCCGGAACGTAGCTTTGATAAACGGGTACGTAAAGGACCATTGGCGGAACAACCCCCAATGAGCGTTGGCGCGTATCCCGAACGACTCCGACAACTCTCATAGCAGACGGACGGGGGTCGTCAAAAGCGGGCCAGACAAGTTCCTTTCCGATGGGGTTCTGCCCGGGCCACATGCGTTTTGCTAAGGCCTGGTTGACGATCGCGACCGGCAGGGAATTTTGATTGTCGTGTTTGGTGAAATCACGCCCGGCGAGCATGGGAATTTGGAGCGCTTGGAAATAACGTGGAGCAATAAAGTTTGCATCCACGCGGAGGCCGATCTCGAACTCGCGTCCGTTGACAATGTCTGGCTGTGGCGCTTCACCCGGATGAAAGATGGAAACACGGCTCCCGAATTCCTGCGGAGGCACCATTTGGGCGAGACTCGCTGAACGAACTCCCGGAAGTGCTTCGATGCGCTGCAATAAGGCAGAGTAGAACTGCTTGGCGCGCTGTTCCGCGTAGCCCTGAGTGTCCATATCCAATGCCATCAGCAGCACGTTGCGTGAGCTAAAGCCAGGATCAACGGTCATGAGAGCGTGTACGGTTTTCAGCATGACGCCGGTTCCTGTCAGCAACAGGAAGGAGAGCGCTAACTGAAAAACAACGAGCCATTGCTGGTTTTTCAACGGCGTTGCAGAGGCGGTCCGGCTGCTTTCTTTTAACGAGGTGACCAGATCAAGGCGGCAAGACGTAAGCGCGGGCGCCAAGCCAAGCAAAACTCCTGCTGCGAGAGCTATCAGCAGGATGAATGATGCGATCCGCCAATCCAAGCTCGGATCGACGCCACGGAGCAGCGCCGAAGAAGATCGAAAAACGGCAATGCCACGAGCAACCCACGGCGTGATCAGCAAGCCTAATATGCCGGAGAATGAGGACAACAGGATTGCCTCGACAAAGAGTTGGCACGCGATCCGCGCGGGAGAGCCTCCTATAGCCAGACGGACGGCTATCTCGCGCCGGCGAGTGATCGCGCGAGCGAGCAGCACGGTCGCGATATTGGCTGCAGCGGTGACAAGCAGGATTCCCACCGCTGCAAGTAAAAGTCCGAGGAGCTTGCCCAATTCCTGCTGGTCGTCCGGATCGAATCCTATCCCGGAAAGCAGACGTACTCTTCGATGAGCGTTGGTAACGGGGAAATCCTGAGCCAGGCGGCTGGAGATCGTCTCGAGGTCAGAGCGCGCCTGGGTAAGGTGGACGCCGTGTCGAAGTCTGCCGAAGATATCGATCCATCCGGCAGCGCGATTTTCGAAGATGCCCTTTGAAAGGTTTGGAAAGCCCCACGGCTGCACAGAGAGCGGTATCCAGACGTCCGTGGGTTGAGAAGCTGTGGTTCCTCGGAAGTTTGGGTCAGCGACGCCGATGATCAGGAAATTGTGACCGTTGAGTCTGACGGACTTGCCGGGAATGGCAATATCGGAACCGAAGGCACGGCGCCACGAATCGTAACTAAGTACTGCCACGGGCGTACCGGCCCTTTTCGAATCGTCACCCGGCGCTAACAGTCTGCCCAGCATGGGCCTCACACCAAGGACAGAAAAATAGTTGCCCGTGACCATGTCACCGCGGATGCGTTCGGTCGCCGGCCCGCTCAGACCTAGCTGCACCGTGCAATGTGCCGCAACGGCGGAGAAAGATCGATTGGCTTTGCTGTACGCGAGGTAATCGGGGTAGCTGAAATTAGTGGCTGAGAGGCCTGGTTGAACCCTTTCGAAGCGAACCAGTTGGCCGGGCGCATCTACGCCGGTGAGAGGGCGTAGGAAAACCGCATCGAGAAGCTCAAAAATTGCCGCGCTTCCTCCAATAGCCAGGCCAAGAAGCGTACCCGTGAATAGCGTGGTTCGAAAACTCCGGAGCAAGCCACGCAGTCCTAACCGGAAATCGGCAAGCAGACCGGTCATGGGCGTCTCTCCTCGCAAAGAAGAGACGCAGACGAACTCTTTGCTGTTAACTTAGGCGACCTTGGGCTCGAACGCCGGAACTTCTAGGGCGCTGGCGAGCGCTCTCTTGGTTTTTTCGGCGAGGCTGCGCAATCGGGCGTGTTTGGGTCGGCTCAAGCGGCGCTCTACACTGCGGCGCGCGCGGAGCAGACGAATTCGCACCGCTGTTTCAGACCAGCCATGCTGGCGGGCGATCTCTTGCACCTTGTAACCCTCAATATAGTGACCCTCGAGGACTACGCGGTCATTCGGCTTGCATTCGGTCAAGATACGTTTTACATCGATTGCTGCGACGTTCATGCGGGGGGGTGCCTGCAATTCCGGCAAGGTCTGAGTTTGGGGTTCGCGCCTCAAAAATGTTCTGTGGATGTTCAGTGCGATGCTATTGGTCCACGTAAGCACCAGATTGGGGTCACGAAGCTGCTCTCTGCGCTCCCAACCCTTCGCCCATGCTGCTTGTGCTGTGTCGAGCGCGGCATCGTAAGAAAGACCGCGGGATACCAAAAATCTCACTGTCAGATTAAACCCGCGCTGATAGGCCTTACCGTATTCTTCCGTAGTCATGTGAATCCACCGCTCCTAGGTTTTTGATTTTTTGATTCTGCTCCGACCGTACATCGATGGGAGCCGATGACCTGTTGCGATCATCTTGCGCTATGGTGGCTGTACCACTCACGGCGTAGTCCCAGGCAGTTTTGCTGCCATGCGCGAGGAGTGCTTAGCGAGTTGAGTTTCAGGATGCGCTAAGCTTACGCGAATCAGGCATTTCCGATTTGGATTTAAATAGCTAATCAACAGAGTGTGAATTTATTAACTCGGAGCAAATCTTTCCAGTAGGTGCAAAATTTTCTGCTTTCCCGCCGGAAAACATGAAACCTTTCAGCGCGATGTTGGAAAAACCCAGTAAATAAACCAGGAGTTATGAAGCGGGAACTAGACAGGATGACCTGT
>JAFASD010000368.1 GCA_019244945.1 Acidobacteriaceae bacterium
GGTCACAACGGCAATAACATACTCAACTAACTCTCTACTTTCTTGTACGATTTAGACATGGACGCAAACGGCTTTCCCGAGACGCTTCACGAAGCGATCACGTATTTCGCTGATCCCGATGTGGCGACCGCATTTGTTCGATATCCGTTGGCCCAATGGTGTTGAATGCCCAACCTGCGGGTTCGACGACGTTCTCTATCTGCCCAATCAGCGTAGGTGGAAGTGCCGCAACAAACACCCGCGACAGCAGTTCTCTGTTAAGAACGGCACGATCTTTGAAGAGTCGCCTGTTGGTCTTGATAAGTGGCTTCCGGCCATGTGGCTTGTTACGAACTGTAAGAACGGAATCAGCAGCTATGAGATCGCACGGGATCTTGGCGTCACACAAAAGACGGCGTGGTTCATGGATCACCGCATTCGTTTGGCGATGCGTGCGAAGTCCTTTGAATCTAAACTGTGCGGCGAGATCGAGGCGGATGAGACCTATGTCGGCGGCAAGGTCAGGAATATGGTCAATGTTTGCGGAGGTGCTCCAGTAAATGCAAACAAGCAAGCCCGATGCCAGTGAAGATAATCCCGGCACCGGCCAGCAGGTCATAACCAGAAATGGGATATCTTTTCTCGTGGCCGTCACTCTCTAAGTTCGCAGTCGAAGAGTGGCTGAATCGCTCAGAGATTTTGATAATCCTTGCTGGATTTGTGCTTGCCTTCGGTGCTATTGGCGAATATCTTGACGACCATAGCCGACTTCCGAAATGGATGGCGTGGCCAAAGCTTGCCTTCATTCTCATGGTTGTTATAAGCCTTATAGGCGAGTTTGTCGGTGACGCTGGAGTATTCGTGTTCTCTAAAGAACTCCAGCGAATCGAGGGCAACGAAGTGGACGCATTGGATAGGAGAGCTAAAGCCGCTGGGAACGACGCGGCCAAGGCAATAGGCGATGCCGCAAAAGCGGCTAACAAATCCCAAGACGCCCTCAACTCCGCGTCCGCTTCGGCAAATGCAGCGTCAGCAGCAAAGGTTGAAGCCGACTCGTACGAAGGCCAAATCAGATCGGCGTTGCAGCAAGCCGCAGCCGCCGAAAAAGAGTTAACTGAAGCCCGTAACCAAGCAGCTGCTGCGAATACTAAAGCTCTTGAGGCACAGCGTGCACTTGACGCATACAAAGCCGCGAGGGTTCTGTCACCACAACAGCAACGTAAAATGGAAACCGCCCTCGAGGGGTTTGCTGGAACTCCGTACGAAGTCGCTGTCTGCTCCAATTCGGAATGCATCGATCTTCTAAGACAAATTGACTCCGTGTTGATGCTTGCAGGCTGGACAGAAAAGCCGTCCGCGAGGAAAGATCTTCGCACGACGATAAATCTCGGCAACGGCCTGTCGGCGGAACAAGCCTTCACTTCTGGAATCATTGTCGGAGTCTCTAAACCGGGAGCCGCAAAGCTCGGAGATGCCGCACGAGCTTTGGCTTCGGAGCTAAACGCCGTAGGTATATCCGCCCAAGCGGGGTATCTCGCGGACAATGATCCAAGTCCAGATAACGTTCACGTAATCGTCGGGAACAAACAGTAGACGATTATGGCAGTTAGCCAAGTATGTTGTTGCCGTCACAACAGCGAAAGAAAACGGGATCGGGCATTGTCAGGTATTGCGGCGCACCAATCGCTGCGCTCATGGCTCCGAATCGAGATAATACGTTCAGATTCAGCGATATACGTTTGCGCGTTTTCGAAGAAGAGGCATTTACTTCGGGGTGTTTTTGGTAAAAGGCTACGATGCTGAAGATGTGTTGCGCCGAGAGCTTATCGACGGCGCACAGGCGAGCCGTGAAATTCAGGCAATGAAGGATAAATGGCGCGAAGGGCATCCGCCCGGACGATGAGTCCCTATGTTCTAACCCCTCCCTGACGTTCCTTATTACAAGGACCCGCCTGGATGGTGGAAAGATTAAGACTCAGAGTTGCGGTTACTGAGGAAATGGCGTGCCGCCATCGGGCGGGTACCAGTCGAATTCCGTGGTGTTTCCGTCGATCCGCCAACGCGCGGGAGTTGTGGTTTCCATCCAGTCAACGGGTTCCGCGGCGGATTGAGGCTTCGATGCGGCTGCGAAGGCGCGGCGAATCGCTTCCCTGCTCTCTGCGTTGAGCGCTTTCGGGTCTGGCGAAACGAAGAGCGCGGTGCTGCTGCGCGCTAAAAGATCGAGCCACCGGGAGGCGAGATCCCAGGGCAGCTCCGGGGTAATCGGAGCGCAGTCGGCATCGAGGTCGAAAAACGCGCGGTGCTGTGGCATGCGGAATGCGAGCGTGTTCACTCCCATGCGGCGTGTGCGGTGAAAGTCGCGCCCGCTCGTATCGTCGCCGGTGCGCTGCAGCTCGAATATGCCGGCGGTGAGATGGCCGAAGGTGTTGCACCCGATAATCAGCGCGTCGGGGGCAGCCTCGCGGATGGCGCGATACAGCGCGACCGCGATCTCGGCAGTGGTGCGTCTGCGGTCGGCAAAATGCCATCCCGAGTCGGTTAAATCTGCGCCCATGGTGGACCCCCACCGGCCCATCAGATCAAAGCTCGTGTAGTCGTGTTTGATCATTTCAAAACCCCAGCCGGTCAGGCGGCGAATATCCTGGCGGACGGTCTCGAGGTTCTCGGGGATGGTGGGATCAAGCAGGCTGGTGCGCGAAGCGGCTCGGGGGCGCAGGCGGGCACTCTCCGGAATCGGGGCAGTGGTCGATAAAGGGCGCAGCCAGATGCCTGGTCGAACGCCGTGCTTCTTCATTGATGCGGCAAGACCGGGCATATCGGGGAAGCGTTCATTGCCGCGATCCCACGGGCCGTTCGTGTTGACTGCACTCCAGCCATCATCAATCACCATGAAGGGAGAATTCGCACCAGGCGGCGCGAGTTCCGCCATGAGTGCCGTGTCCCTCAGAATGTCAGCCGGCGAGCAATTTTGGCCGTATGCGTAATACCAGTTATTGCCGCCGTAGATCGGCGCAAGCGGAAGACGGGGCTGCTTGCAAAGCTCGCGGCAGAACCGCTGGGCCGAAGCAAACGCGCTCTCACCCGAGACGCCGTGATAAGTGACGATGGTAGCAGCATCCAGAAGTCGTCCGCTTAGTTGTACTGCGGCGCCCCCGTTTCTCACGTCGAGCCACAGCGAGATGCCGTCGGGATCGACCTGCCAGAAAGCAAACACGGCAGCTCCGGTCTGGATGCCGTACCCGTGTGTCGCTTGCCCGTCGAAGGCTAGAAAATACCAGGGCAACACTCGGTCGCCCGAGATGCAGCGCCATTCCAGATCGCCGTAACTTCGCTCCCAGTGATCATCTAAAATCCGCCAATGCTCGGGGACCTTGGCACGCCAGCGCAGCCGCATGCGCGACAGCGAAGTTGCTTCAATTCGCAGCGGGATGGTTCGTTGTCGCGGCTCGATAGATATTGCAACCCGAGTTGTCGTCCACCGGTTCCCTTCTCGTGTGAGCGGCGGTGTTTCGTCATCGATAAACGCAGTCACGGAATCAGGCTGACGCAGAATATCGACGTACCCCGCGCCGCTGGCGATCGACTGCCCGAGTACAGCACCGGGCAATGCAGTTGACATGGCGAACAGATCGCGACGGGAGATCGGCAAAGTGTATTCTCGCATCGGTGCGACCAGGTAGGGCGCAAGAGCCTGAGTAGAATGTCGGCATGCTGCTCGAAATCGTTCGCCAAAAACCGGAGCCCAATCACAGGCTTGAATTGTTCCGCAAAGCTCTGAGCAGTTTTATAGGGCTCTTGTGCTTTCTCTCGTTGCTTCAGGCGCAATCTGTCGTGAAGGATCAGCTCAGCGACTGGCCGGTAGCCAAGCCGGAGTCAGTCGGGTTTTCATCGGCGCGTTTTGACGCGATTCGGGCTTGGCTCAAAGCCGGGCCCACCACCGCCATGATGGTTATTTCTCACGGGCACGTCATTTTCTCCTACGGTGACGTCGCTCGTCCCACCAAGATCGCCTCGGTTCGTAAGAGCATTTTATCGATGCTCATGGGCAAGTACGTCATATCGGGCAAGATCGACATGAATAAGACTGTCAAAGAACTCGGGCTTGATGACCGGCGGCCTTTCATCTCTCCAGAGGAGCGGGCGACGCTCGAACAGCTATTGACTGCACGTTCAGCAATCTTTATGGACGATCGTACGGATTACTTGACTCAGCTGCAGCCGGATCGGGGGACAGCATACCCAGGCACCTATTTTTACTACAACAATTGGGAATTCGACGCGGCGGGAACCGCATTCGAGAAGTTGACGGGCAAGAACATCTATGATGCGCTCGAAGACGATCTCGCGAAGCCGCTCGGGATGCAAGATTTTCATCGCGTACTGCAGAAGAAGATTCCGTCTCCGGGATCGATCCACCCCGAATACGCGATGTATCTGTCGACGCGCGATATGGCGCGACTCGGATTGCTAATGCAGCATTCCGGGAATTGGAATGGCGCGCAGATCATCCCTTCAGAATGGGTACGGTACTCGACATCGATCATCACGCGATGGAGCGAGATGGAACCGCCTCTGCTGCGCGAGCCTGGATTTCCAGAACATTGGGGATTTGGCGCCGGATGGTGGGTGTGGGATGCGCCGGTATTTCCTGGCTCGTTGAATGAAAGTCCGTTTCAAGGCGCCTATGAAGCAAGAGGAACGGGTGGGCAATATATC
>JAFASD010000454.1 GCA_019244945.1 Acidobacteriaceae bacterium
GCTCGGCCGCAGGTGGCCGGAGCTCGCTCTGACGCAAGCGCTGCCTCACGCGTTGCAAGGCGACACGGAAGCGATCCAGATCAAAGGGCTTCAGCAAATAATCCACAGCCGCCGCATCGAATGCCTTCATCGCGTACTGGTCGTACGCAGTGATGAACACAACCGCGACTTCGGTACCAATCAGTTCCAAGACTTCGAATCCATCGAGCTTTGGCATCTGCACGTCGAGGAACAACAGCTCAGGTTTATGCTCGGTGACCGCTTTCACGGCGTCGAATCCGTTTGTACATTCGGCCACGATTTCGATGTCTTCTTCTTTACGCAGATATTCGCGCAGAAGTTGAATGGCCAGATCTTCGTCATCTACAATCACGGCACGAATTTTCATTCCGCTATCGCCTTTCGAGCTTCACAAGGTAGCGAGAGAACCACGCGGTAGCAGTTATGATCTACCTGAATTTCCAGGCGGGCTGCATTTCCAAAGCGAGCGTGCAGGCGATTGCGCACGCTGATCAGACCAAAACCGCTCTTGCGAGTTTCGGGCGCATCGGGATCAAAGGGGTTCTCTATGACCACCCGCACACCGTCCGCGGAACGACGCCCGGTCATGGATATTTCACCACCAGCGACAAGTGTTGCGATGCCATGCTTTATGGCATTTTCGACCAACGGCTGCACCAGCAGCGGAGGCACCTCGCAATCGGAGCAAGCCGCATCGAAATCTTGCGACACGCGGAGCCTGTTTCCGAAGCGAACCTGCTCGACTTCGAGATAAGTTCTGGTGAGAGCCAACTCCTCGCCGAACGGGATGCTGACGCGCTCCCCAAGGCGCAGCGAGTTGCGCAGGAATTCCGAAAGCCGGATGCACATCTCGCGAGCTCGCGCGGCATCTACGGCGGTGAGCGCGCTAATGGAATTCAGGCTATTAAACAGAAAATGCGGATTGACTTGAGCCTTCAGCGCCTTGAGTTCGGCCTCGCGCGAGAGAAGCTCTGCGCGGCGGGAAGATTCAACCGCCAGCACGACATAGTGGAGAGCGATTGAAAGCGAATAAACCAGAGCCACCATGGTTCCGAGGACGGGCCTTGCCGACCGGAATCGCTCTTGTAATCCGGGAAAAGGACGGCTGAGTCCGGGAACCAGGATCTGCGCAATCACCAAGACCAGAGCGCTCACGCACATTGCCGCCACTACATGCTGGGTAATCAGCTTCTCGGGCGACGTGGAGCGCAGCGGCAATGAACGACACGAATACCAGGCTGAAAGACAGACAAAGGCAAGCACGACGACGATCGGAACTGTTATGGACGCGCTTTCTGTCCACTGTAATCGCCCAGAGACAGCCAGCATGTAGCCGAGCATCAGGCCAAGCGGAATCCACGCCGCGAGATACAACAGAAGAGTGTTTCTGCTGCTAAAAATAGGGTGCATTGCCGGTGCGCGCTTCTAGCGAGTCTTAATTCTCTATTTCTACGGAACCGAAGACTGAATAGCCGCTGACGATCAGGGTTGGCGTTTCTAAGTCGGGCGTGGTCGGCGGGAGGGTCTTATCTGAGTAGGCGCCGAGAACGGCTGCACCTTGTATATCGACTCTCCAGTTTTCCGGAACGCGTATTTTGACTGAGCCAAACACCGCGTTCGCTTCAACGGATGCGTTGTGATCAGCCGGTGAGATTTGAGCTCGCCGCAAATTCAGAACCACGCTGCCGAATACGGCGTTCGCCGCCCCACCTTGGAAATTGGGGCTGTCGATCTTACGTTTTATCTCCGCGAAAATTGCGGTGTCCTTCAGCAGATTATCAGAAGAGGTGCTCCAGCGCCCGTCCGGAAATCCGACGGGGCGCTTCCTTGCGGCATCGGGGTCTAGCACTTTCATGAGCGCTGAAACGCCGAGCGCAATGAGAAGTAAAGAGAGCCACCAACTCCCATCCTGAACGTGAAAAACGCCAAAATTCAGCAGGAGAAAGAAAACGCCGAAAACGATCATCAGAACTGACCAGATCCGGGCCGAGGCGTTGGCGCAGGTAAAGAGTCTGCCGATGCCTAAAGCAATGAGGCCGAGCGGCCAGTAATCCCAAACATCGTGAATGGGCAGAAGGCCGATATTGCCGAGGAAGAGCAGAGTGCCGGCCGCGATGAGAAAGATGGCGAAGAACAATCTGGAACTTCGCGCACGTGTGCGTTTCCGCCGCGCGCCCCAATCGGAAGCGTCATCGACGATGTCGCTCTCAACGCCGTCCACAATGCGTTGACGAATTCTTTCGCCGAGATCATCTGGCACGGTAATTCTCTTTTTCGTAGTGATCGAACGAGCCTGCGGGTTGACCCTGGCTCCCGGACCAAGGCGTCAATTCCGTTAGCCCAATCACGATGAGTGCGCCCGGCCACAGATCCTGAATGCGGTCTAGAGACAAAACGCCAATCCAGCTACCGATTATCAAGATGAACCCGGTCACTATCAAAACGATTGGTAACGCGAGGCTTTGCCATTCGATGTGGTCAGCGCTCAGCTGTGTTTTTTGCATTGATTCAACCTCGATTTCGATGGTAAGCGCCGCAACCCCTAGAATTCACGCGCAAATCGGCGAACGCGGCGTGGTTACCGGTGAGACCGGCATAGCGGGCGATATAAGACGGGGGTATCGAATTGGTGATATTATCCCCGAGGAGGACGTTCCATGCCGTCATACATTGCGCTGATTCGCTTTACCCAGAAAGGCATCGAAAACATCAAGGAGGGTCCGACGCGGCTCGATGCGGCCAAGAAAGCCTTCGAAGCCGGCGGTGGCAAAGTGGTGAGCTTTTTCCTAACGATGGGCCAATATGATGCGATTGTGATCACCGAGTTTCCGAACGATGAGAGCATCGCGAAAGTCGCGCTGGCGGGCGCGTCGCAGGGATTTATCCGGACCGAATCACTCCGCGCCTTCACGGAAGACGAGTACCGTAATATTATCCGTTCGCTACCGTAAAAGAAGCCGTTCGGTCCTGCGGCTATGAAAGGCGACGCAGCAGCACAATCGTAAAATCGTCGGCGAAGGAAGGGCTCCCGCACCAGCTGTGC
>JAFASD010000540.1 GCA_019244945.1 Acidobacteriaceae bacterium
AAACTGACGGGCTAGCACGGGAGAACACAGTTTCGAACCAGGATCTGCGGCGCTGTTTCCAGCGGTTGGACAACGTGAACGCTTGGTGGTCTTTGAGACCTGCATACAGCCAGGCAGCCGTATCGCAAAAGCTTTCGCAACAATAATCCCGCCATTGGCGAGAGGTTTCGGCCGAGCCGGGCGGCAGAGAACTCTTTTTGACGACGGAGGATTCGCCCAGTTCTCCCCTGGCATGGTGCTTCCGCTCGTGCGTTAGAAGCTGCGCGAAGTCACGGCGGGCGCTATTCGGAAGCCGGCACCAGACGAAATGGAAGATCTCGTGAACGAGTATCAGACGAAGCATGTTCGGCGAAGAAAGCAGCCTGGTTTCGAGGATGATCTCGCGTTGTCGGATGAAGGTAGCAGCGTGCACGGGGGTGCCGCGGCGTGGCGCACTCGAGACAAGCTTGCCCCGATGCACGATTAATCGAGGCTGAGCGCAAACGAAAATCGGGCTGCCCACTAGCGGCGGCAGCCCGGTTAGAATCTTCCGAACGCGAGATTCCAGTTCTCTACTGAGCCGGCGGCTTAGGTTGAGGCTGGCTGGCCTGAGGCGATGTTGGTTTTTGGAGCGATGGAATATTCGGCGCTGGAGCTGTGGAGGCATTGAAGAAATCAGGATCCTGTACCTGGATTTTGTACTTATCCACTTCTTGCTTCAAAGCTGCCTGATTCTTTTCGTTCTGCAGCTTCTGAACGATGCCCGCTCGGGCTTGATCAAAGGATTGTTTGGTGCGGCTATCGACCTTTATGATCAGGAACCCGTTTGGAATTCGGATCGGTTCCGAGACCTGGCCAGACTGCAACTTGACCATCACATCTTTGACGCTGGGGGGCAAACCAGCATCGCCCGTTGTGAATGTTCCTAAATCACCGCCTTTGGCGGCGGATTGTTTATTGTCGGATTCGGTCCGCGCGAGAGCCGTAAAATCGTTTCCAGCCTTGATCTTCTTTTCCAGGTCGTCTGCTTTCTGCTGAGCTTCCTGTTCACTTCGAGTCACATTGGGATTAGAAGCGGATGTACCGGGAGGGTTGAAGCCGATGATGATGCCGCTGAGCTTCACCTGATCGAACTCATCCTGGTGGGAGTCGTAATATTGCTTGGGATCCTGGCCCGGAGTGGAGCTCGCGTTCTTGGACATCTGGTTGAAATAGGCTTGCGTAAGAATGTTTGCGCGAGCCATCTGCAATTGCTCCTTCCAAGGCGATTGCTGATCCAGATTCAGCTTCGTGGCTTCATCCGCAATCTGATGCTGCATGTAGATCTGCTGTACCAATTGGGGAAGCTGCGACTGGAAGCGTTGGCGCTCCTGTGGCGGCAAGGGCTTCAGCAAGTCGAGCGCTTGTTGCGCGGTGATTTGCTTACCGTCAATAACTGCCACGACCCGGTTGGGATCGCGCTGAGCCACCGCTTCGGGACCTCTGGGCTTTAGCTGGGCCGAGGAGGCCGGGGCTGGTGCCGGTGCATTGGGCGCCGTGGTTGGTTGCACGGGAGGCGTCGGGGTTGCTTGAGCAGACGTAGAGGTTCCCTGGGACCAGAGGGGCGCGGAGCAGAGAACTAGCAAGGTAATAAAGACACTACTTTTCATTCGAAATATCGATTCGGTAGCTTCGATTTTATCATGCAACCAGTGATGAACCAGAAACCAGATTGACAAGAAAGCAAAGACGGTACATTCTTGGGAAGGAGTTCTTTATGGGCTTTTCGCGCTCGCTTTTCGCTCCCCTTTCTGTGCTGGCGTGTTTTCCGGTTTTCGGCCAGTCGGTCATCTCGGTCCATTCCGGGGTGGTCCACTTTTCGGAAGGATCGGTATTCATCAATAATCAACCCCTGGACCAGAAACCGGGCACCTTCGCCAATGTGAAGGAAGGATCGACGCTGCGCACTGAGCAGGGCCGAGCCGAGGTTCTTCTCACTCCAGGCGTTTTTCTGCGCGTTGATAAAAACAGCGCAATCAAAATGATTTCTTCTGCGATCACGGATACGCAAGTTGAGTTTCTCGAAGGCTCCATCATTATTGACTCGCTGGACGCACCGGCCGATAGCCCAGTAGCCGCTATCTATAAGGAAAGCAAGATACGATTTTCCAAGCACGGAATTTACCGGCTGGATTCCGAGCCTGCGCCACTGCTGCAGGTGTACAGCGGCGAGGCGCAGGTCGATCATGAGGGCAAGAGCTCGACAATCGATACGTCGCATCTGTTTTTCTTTGCGGCGGCAACCGAAACGAAGAAGTTCGATGACGGGACTGACGATGATTTTTACGCCTGGGCGCGGGACCGGAACCAAGCGATCGAGTCCGAGAATCAGTTAGCCGCTCAAACCGCAAAAGACCCCGCGGACATGGATAACGGAGTGGGCATTCCGGCGATTCCGGGAGACCCGAATTTTGGCGGGGGTGGACCTACTTACGCTCCGTTCGGGGGAATTTATTCGATGGGTGGGACCTACTACGACCCATACGCGCCGTTCGGAATGAGTGCATTCGGATTCGGCGCCTATCCGGTTTTATACCCGGTATTGGTTTATGGGCGTTACCCAGCGCGCTCGCGATCTTCGTGGTCCAGCAGCACGAGTCATTCGCGATGGCCTTCTGCCGGGATCGGAATCTCGCATTACCAGCCTACCCGGCCGACGATCATCGTGCCGCACACGGTTCCGGTCGGCATCGGCACGATACGTTCCGGAGTTTCCCGCCCCATAATTGCATCGCCTCGTCCGGTCGCCCCAGTCGCAGCGCGTCCGATCGGACACCGGTAGTCGGCTCTTCCGGTTGTTACAAGGTTAGTGCTCCGGTCGCTTCTAGGCCGATTAGGTAGGCCCCCTCTGTTAACACAACGTCTCCTTAGCATGTTTAAACGAGGGTTTCGGTTGAGGAACGTTGGGCACTGCCGCCCACCAAATCGCGCATTCGGATGTCCTGGTTTTACGAGTTCATTCCGGATCGTCGACCATCCGGGGAACAAGCCGGCGGCAATCGCTGTCTGGTCCCCACGGGTGAGCTTGGCTTAACACGAACGCTACGGGGAAAGTACACTGGAGTTGGGATGGCACAGAGTTCTTTACGCCCTGCTGCACACGCGGACCTATTGCGGAAGGTATTTGATCTCTCAGGTCGGGGTCTTTCGCGGCCGCTGGCCGAAAGCATCCTGTCTCTCGACTTCCCCGATAGCGACGCAACTCGTGCCGCGGAGCTGAACGCAAAAGCCAACGAAGGACAGTTGACGGAACCCGAACGCGATGAATTAGAAGCCTACGCCAATGTTGCTGACCTGTTGGCATACTGGCAGCTGAAAGCAAGACAAGCCCTACAACGAGGACAGTGAGTGAGTTAGCCGCCGAAGTCCGGAAGCGAGCCCGCCATCGCTGCGAATATTGTCTTCTGCCCCAAGCACTATTCCGCCGCCCGTTTCATATCGAGCACATCATTGCCAAACAGCACGGCGGCGCGACAGATCTCGACAATTTAGCGCTTGCGTGCTGGCAGTGCAATCTGAAGAAGGGACCAAACCTGTCTGGAATTGATCCGCAAACCGGACTTCTGGTACGCCTATTCCATCCGCGTCAGGATCAGTGGGCGGAGCACCTCGAATTGCAGCAGAGCGCAACAGCGCTTGAGCGAATAGAGATTGTCGGTTTAACTCCGGTGGGACGAGCTACCGTGCGTTTGCTCGACATGAACGAAGAGTTAAGGCAGGCGATACGTTTTGAGCTCTCACGTTAGTCTCATGTTCCCAGTGACCGACGTTCAGTAGCTATCCTGTCCTAACCGCGCGCTTCAGGTCTCCGAGAAGTGAGTCCAAGCGATCGGCATCTGCGGACCACCATCGCTGCGACCTGCACGCATGAAGAATCTTACCGGCTTGTGCAGTGAAGGTGAGGACGAAAGGATTGATTTCGGCCTCGCCTCCGCCGATCTCCTTATCTAGACTGACAAACGTGAAGCGAAGCATCTCGGCCGACGTGGCAACATCGACGGCATATGGACCATCCATGAACCGAACCCGCACCCGACCTCCGTTTCCACGAATGGTCGTTACGAGTGCGTTGGCCAACCAACTCAAGATCACTATGACAAAATCACTCCAACCCGCGGCCGGAAATGCCTCGTTGTCCTTCTCGAACCATATGCCCGCTATTGCCGGGCCACGTGGGCGGACCTGAAGATTCTCAACATCCACGACCAGGCGAGTCTCGGCGCTCATCGTCCAAAGCATACTCTCGCACGCAGCCATTGCAGTGTTCCCGGCTTACGGGTCAGCCGAAACAATCAACCATTCTGCGGGAAAAGTGGCTATGAAACAGTCGGGGGGACGACGATCAGAACGAGCAGATGGCCGATAACACCTCGCTTCTATACGCATTCTCGTAAGGGCAACGGGTTGCTTTACGTACAAGTTGAGGTTCTCGTGATCGATTGGGGGGCGAGCATGCTCCGATCGCTTCGCGGCTCCCGCTAGATCCTTATTGGGCCGGCGCGTAATAGCCGAGCCTCCAGCGCGCCTTTAGAGGCGAGAGGCCCTGGGGCTGGTTGAGTTTCACTTCCACTTTGCGGTATTTCCCGTTGTGCTGTTGGTTCAGCGGGGGATACGCGAGTACGTACTGATTGCGAAGCTCGATCCCGATCCTCGTAGCAATGCCTGGTAGATCGCTAGAACGCGTGGCGGCGAAGGCGCGGCCGCCCGTCTGCTCTGCCAGCTGAGAAAGCAGGCGCGGTCCGGAGAGTTCCGCAGCCCCAAGCACGAAGGAAGCGAACGGTTCAAAGACGCCCATCGCATAGATCTGAACATCAGCTTCGCGGACCAGATCCTTGATTTCGGCAGCCGAGTAGCGGCTGTTATTATCACCCCCATCCGAAATGATGAGCAGCGCTTTGCGGGGATTCATAGCGGTTTTCATCTGGCTCAAGCCCAGGTGGACGGCATCCAGCAGCGCTGTGAGACCCTGCGATTCCACCGAGCCGAGCTTCTCTTCTATATCCGCAGAGTGGCTCGTAAATCCGACGGCCAGGTCTGCGCGATCGCTGAATTCGATCAGGAAGGCCTCATCTTTCGAGTTCATGGTCTTCAAGAATTGGGTTACGGCCTGGCGGGAGATATTAATTTTTTCGCCCATGCTCCCGCTGGTATCGACCAGCAGACCCACGGAGAGGGGTGCATCCTCGCCGGAGAATTGGGTCACCTTCTGTTCGGTTCCGTCTTCGAAAATATGGAAATCCTGCCGTTCGAGCCCGAGCACATAGCGATTGGAAGCATCGGTTACGGAGACCGGTATGAGCACCAGGGTGGTTTCGGCTCGGAGCTTGAGAGTGGAGCCGGGATCGGAACCCTGCTGAGCCGAGCTGGCCAGGGCGGCCATCGCAAGCGAGGCGAGCGCAAGGACCGAGAAGAAGGACCGACGGTGTACCACTATGCCCCCAATCTTAGTCACCCAGTACTGCTTGGCTTGCCTGAGGAGTATCCAAAGGTTATACTGGTCACATTAAGAGCGGTTAATGCCTAGCCGCTCTTCCTCCGAGGCCAAGGGTCCGTCGAACGCGGGCCCTTGTCTAATATTGTAAGTTCAACTCCTTGGACCCAGAACAGTTGCGTTTTCGTGATCCTGTATGCGGAATGCAGGTAGATGGCGGGAGCGCGGCCGTACGTACGGAGCATGAGGGCGCGACGTATTACTTCTGCTGCACAGGATGTAAGGGGAAATTCGAGGCTAGCCCGGCTCGGTATCTGTCCCCAAAATCGCTGAATCTGATTCAGCTCTCGCCAGCGGCGGGCGTGCAACAGCACGATGCAATCGAGTACACCTGCCCGATGCACCCCGAGGTGCGGCAATTCGGTCCTGGCGCGTGCCCTAAGTGTGGGATGGCCCTGGAGCCGCTTCACGTCACCGGCGAGGAAACCAATTCCGAACTGGGAGAGATGCAACGCCGGTTTTGGATCAGTTGCGCTTTGACTCTGCCGCTCCTGATTCCGATGGTGTTGCAGGTGAGCGGCTGGCGGGTTGTCGATACTCCAGCAGTTGCGTGGATTCAGCTGGCGCTCGCGACACCTGTTGTTCTGTGGGGCGGATTTCCTTTTTTCGAGCGCGGATGGATGTCCCTGATCAACCGCCATTTGAATATGTTCTCGCTGATTGCGTTGGGAACGGGAGCTGCTTATGGGTTCAGCGTCATTGCGGTGCTTCTGCCGCGAGTTATACCTGCTTCGTTCCGGGATATGGCTGGAGGACTGCCTCTGTATTTCGAGCCTGCCGCGGTCATCACGACTCTGGTGCTGCTGGGACAACTGCTAGAGCTTCGGGCGCGAAGCCGAACCGGGAGTGCGTTACGAAGCCTGCTTAGTCTAGCGCCGAAGACGGCGCGAATGGTCAGGGATGGACAAGAGTTCGATATCTCTGTTGAACAGATCAGGGCCGGCAACTTCCTGAGGGTGCGTCCTGGCGAAAAAGTTCCGGTTGACGGAGTAGTTGTAGAAGGCTCGAGTTCGGTAGATGAATCGATGGTTACGGGCGAGCCAATTCCGGTCGAGAAAACCACGGGAGCGCGTGTCACCGGAGGAACGGTGAATGGTAGTGGCGGTTTCCTTATGCAGGCGCAGCGGGTCGGCCGGGATACTCTGCTGAGCCAGATTGTCAAGCTGGTTAGCGAAGCGCAGCGGACGCGCGCGCCCATACAGCGTCTTGCGGACGTGGTGGCCGGTTATTTTGTGCCCGCCGTGGTGCTGGTTGCTGCGATCACGTTTCTCGTCTGGGCCATTTATGGACCGGAGCCGCGATTTAGCCATGCACTGGTAAACGCGATCGCGGTTTTGATCATTGCCTGCCCGTGCGCACTTGGCTTGGCAACTCCGATGGCCATTATGGTCGGCACTGGCCGGGGCGCGGCGGCTGGAGTGTTGATCCGGGATGCGGAAGCTCTCGAGCGGTTGCATAAGATCGACACGCTTGTGGTGGATAAGACAGGAACCCTCACGGAAGGCAAGCCGAAGGTCATGAGCATCCAGCCGCAGAATGGCTACTCGGAAATGGAGCTGCTGCGCATGGCCGCCAGTCTGGAGCGATTGAGCGAGCATCCGTTGGCCGGCGCGATTCTTGCAGCGGCGAAAGAACGCCAACTCTCTTTCGAAAGAGCGGATCAGTTCCAATCGCTATCCGGGAAAGGGGTGAAAGGCGTCATCGCAGGCCGAACTGTTTTGGTGGGAAATCGCAATTTGCTGGAAGAGGCGGGGATCGAAACAGCGGATTTAAACAACGCAGCGGAAGCTTTGCTCGCTGACGGTCAAGCTCTCGTTTTTGTGGGTATCGACGGCAAACCCGCGGGTGTCATTGGAGTTGCTGATCCCGTCAAAACTTCGACAGCAGAAGCGATCCAGTTACTACACGCCGGACGCGTTTCGATCTCGATGCTATCGGGGGATAGCCGCGCCAGCGCACTCGCGATTGCTAATCAGCTCGGTATCGATGAAGTCCAAGCAAATGTTTTGCCGCAGGAGAAGGCGCAAGCAATCCAAGCGCTGCGATCAATGGGGCATGTGGTGGCGATGGCGGGCGATGGTATTAATGATGCTCCCGCGTTGGCCGCCGCTGATGTCGGGATCGCTATGGGGACGGGTACGGATACTGCGATGGAGAGTGCCGGCGTGACGCTGGTTAGCGGAGATCTGCGCGGCGTTGCGCGCGCGTTGCGGCTGAGTCGCGCGACGATGAAGAACATTCGCCAGAACCTCTTCTTTGCATTCGTCTATAACTTCTTAGGCGTACCGATTGCCGCCGGTGTTCTTTATCCGTTTTTCGGAATCCTGCTCAATCCTATGATCGCGAGCGCGGCCATGACGTTCAGCTCAGTCTCTGTAATTACTAATGCGCTGCGGTTGCGAAAGGCTGAATTGTAGGGCTTTCCGAAGAGCGCGTGCTCAGGTGCTCGGTTTGCTTTGGAATCGTTGTATCGCCTTTTCGAGCAACTGCATTGCGGCTTGGGGGCCTTCCACTCCTTGAACTTCGTCTTCCTTGCCGGAATTCTTGTTATAGAGGCCCAAGAACTCGGTCACCTGCTGCACTAAAGAGTCGTTGAGATCGGAGATGGATTTGACGTCACGAAAGTCAAACGACCGTCCGGCTACGGCGACGAGCCGGTCATTTTGAGTTTTTTTGCCTCCTTCTTTTTGCACGATTTTGACAACTCCGATGACGCGCACATCGAGCAGGCAGCCGACGTGGGCCGGCTCGTCCATCAGAACAATGATGTCGAGCGGATCTCCATCTTCTGCCGCAGTGGACGGAATGAATCCAAAATCGAAAGGGAAGCTGAATCCTTGCGGGAGCAGATTGGACAAGGAAAATAAGCCTGAATCGGGCTTGTATTTGAACTTGTTTCTTCGGCCCTTGGGAGTTTCGATAACGGCCTGGCATTCCCGTTTCCGCTTATCGAGGTGGTGAGGCAACCGGCTGATGTCTTGCATGGGTCTCGAACAGTAGACTCGGTTTCGAAGTTTAGCGAAACAGTCGCATCCCCTTCCAGCAAGGTTCATTCGGTCGCGAGCCAATGCGTGGCGGTAGGGGGTCTTGGGCCTCGATGAAAGCGGTTCGCCCGTTCCTGAATTTCGCGATCGGCCAAAGTGGCGCGGTCGTGTTGGCGCAGGTGCTCGCCCCAGTTCTCGACCAGAAAGCTTTCTACATGTCTGTTGGGCAGGGCGGCGTCCTGGAAAATACCCCAGCGAATCGCGCCATCGCGGAGCCGAATTCTTCCAAGCTCGCGCATTGCGACAGCGAACGCGGCTCGATCGCGCGGATCGATATCATATTCGATCAACACGAGCACTGGGCCACGTTCCGGATCGGGCGGCGTATCAAACACCGGCTCGGGCCAGTGACCGGACTTTGTAATTTCGCGCTCTTCGCCGAGGCGAATGGGAAAGCGCTTCACGAGAAGCAGAGAGAGCAGGGACGTGATGCCTGCCACATAGAGACTGGCGCGATTGCCATAGCGTTCCGCGATAGTTCCCCACAACATGCTTGCGAGCGCCATTCCGCCCTGGAAGACCAATAAATAGGCGGCCAGCGCGCGAGCCCTCACCCAAGCGGGCAGAACGGTTTGGGCTGCCACGTTGAAGGATGACATTTCCGCTACCCAGGCGACGCCTCCCGCAAGCATTGCCGCTGCGGCGATTGTGAAGTTGTCGACGGATGCAAGCAGAATGGTAACGATGCCCCAAGCGGCGCCTGCGGAAACGATTAACTGATCGGGTGTAAAGCGCAGGCGGAACTTGGCGAGGAGCAAGGCCGCGATGACGGAGCCAACACCCAAGCAGCCGAGTAAGACGCCGTAGGTGGTTGCGGTGCCTTTGAGCTCGGTCTTGGTGACGATCGGCAGAATGGCCCACATGGCACTGCCGCCGATTACGAATGCGCCTGAGCGCACGAGGACCGAGCGGATGCCCGGCGAGTAGCGGACGTAGCGCAACCCCGCCCAGGTGGCGGAAACTATACTCTCATTCGCGGCGGTGCTTTGCTCCTGGGTCGGACGTTTCCAGAGATAAAGGACGACGATGACGCCGACGAATGAGATTGCATTGAGGATGAATACGGCGCCGGGATTGAATGCAGCGATCACGAAGCCGCCGATGGCCGGCCCGACGGCTCGGGCAAGATTGAATCCGACAGAGTTCAAAGAAATCGCTTGCGGAAGGTCTTTGCGCGAGACAATTTCGGGCACGATGGCCTGCCAAGCGGGATTGTTGAGGGTCGACCCGACGCCGAGCGCGAAGGTGGCGAGCAACAAGGCGATGGGAGATGCCCTGCCAATGACGGTGAGCCAACCCAGAATGCCTGCCGCGAAGGCCATGAAAGCTTGAGTGAACACGAGGAGCCTGCGGCGATCGAAGAGGTCGGCAGCGGCTCCGGCCGGGATGCCTAGGAGAAAAACGGGGAGGCTGGTTGCGGTCTGAATGAGCGCGACGTAAAGCGGAGAACCGTTGAGCTCTGTCATGAGCCAGCCCGCACCCACGTTCTGCATCCAGGTGCCGATGTTCGAAGCTATGGAGGCAATCCAGAGCGAGCGAAATAGGGCATCGGCGAGCGGCGCGAAGGGATGGTCGGTCTCTTCAGCAGTTAAAGGCTCTATCTTCGCCGCCACTCTCTTTCATTCTCAAACGGGCGCCTACAATGAATTCCAAATCTTGGCGGCGTAGGACTTTGGAGCGTGATCGATCAGTGGCTGCAGGGGTTGGTGGGCGAAGTAGTCGGCGAGAAGTTGCTTGCGGGAGGCAAGGCTGAAGACGGCTAGCGCGGATGCTGCATCGGCGAAGCGGTGTTCGAGCTGATTCCAAGTGTCGCCCGGGAGAGGCTTACCATCCACTCCGTAGGGAGTGCCAACGTGCCCGTAGAGAGGCGGCGTCGGAACATGCGTCACCAGATCCTGGTCGTTGACAATTCGATAAGCGTTCGGCGGGTAGTTCGGGCAGAAAATCAATTCGTCTCCGACGCGCGGGCTTCCAAATGTGTATAGAGCCTGAGACCGGCCTTTCGGATCGCGGTAAGCGCGGCGGGCGAGGGTGGCGAGTGCCGCTCCGAGGCTGTGTCCCGAAAAAAGGATCATCTGATCGCCCGCGATTCCAGCCACGTGCTCTTTTGCCTGATCCCAAATGCCGCCGGCGAGAAAGGCCTTCTGAAATCCGCTATGGACAAATCCATTATTGGTGGATTCGGGCAGAAAGGCGATATCGGCAAGGATGTCGGGCAGATCCTGCACCCTGGTGCCGCGAAACGCGATCACGATGAAATCGTTGTTGTGCGCTACGAGG
>JAFASD010000004.1 GCA_019244945.1 Acidobacteriaceae bacterium
CGGGCAAAAAGGCGCGCGCATCACTTCACATGTCGCCCTGCCGGGTCGTTTTGTGGTGTTCATGCCCAGCGTGAACCACATGGGTGTCTCCCGCAAGATCGCGAGCGACGAAGAACGGCAGCGCCTGAAACGAATCCTGCAGGCGCATCGTGTCGGAACCACCGGTGGATTCATCGTTCGCACCGCAGGCGAAGGCGTGCCTGAGGATGAAATCGCGGCCGACATGAATTTTCTGTACAATCTGTGGCTCGATATCCGCCAGAAAGCGGAAAAGAAGCCTGCGCCTGCGCTGCTGCATTACGATCTGGACATCGTGCAGCGCATCCTGCGTGATCAGGTGACTGATGAATTCAAGTCGATTTGGGTCGATAACGAAGAGCTGTATGAAAATGTTTTGACCTTCATGCAGCGCTTTCAGCCTGCGTTTGTAAGCCGCGTGAAGCTGTACACTCGCTCAGCGCCGATCTTCGATGCCTTCAATATCACTCAGGAGCTCGAGAAAGCGCTGCGGCCTAAAGTGTGGCTGAAATCCGGCGGCTACATCGTCATCAATCAGACCGAAGCCTTGGTCGCGATCGACATCAACACCGGAAAGTTTGTCGGCAAATCGAATCGCCTGGAAGACACAATCGTAAAAACCAATACCGAAGCCGTCAAAGAGATTGTTCGCCAAATCCGCCTGCGCGATCTGGGCGGAATTATTGTGGTCGACTTCATTGATATGGAGGAGCGCAAGAACCGTCAGAAAGTGATGCAAGCGCTCGAGGAGGCGATGCGTGCCGATCGCGCGCCATACAAAATTCTGCAGTTTAACGATTTCGGTTTAGTGGCGATCACGCGCAAGCGCGTGAAACAGAGTTTGGAGCGAACGCTCTGCGCGCCGTGCCCGTACTGCGAAGCCGCTGGTTACGTAAAGAGCGTGCAGACGATCATCGGCGAAATTCTCATCGAAGCGCAAAAAATTGCCAGGGCCATCGAAGGCAAGGATGTCGTGCTGCGCGCCCATCCGGACGTAGCCAAGGTCCTAAAGGCCCGCGACAATCAATATCTCGAGGAGCTTGAAGAAATTCTGGGCAGGCCGGTTCTGGTAACCGGCGACCCCGCGCTGCATCACGAAAAATTCGATCTCGCTTAGCCGTTTTTGCGATAGTGAAAACGGCGCAACCCGATCCGGAGAGATGGCCGAGTGGTTGAAGGCGCACGCTTGGAAAGCGTGTTTAGGGGAAACTCTAACGTGGGTTCGAATCCCACTCTCTCCGCCATAATGAAATCCCTTTAAGTCGGGGCATATTGTCTGTCCTATCGTGCGCCTTACCCTCTTTGTGGCCGCTGTTTAGACTGGAGCTGATCAATGGAGCGGGTATCGAGGATCGTCACTGACGATTCGACGGTGAGGGCCCCCAAAGTTATCCGAAAAGGCGACTGTTACCGGAATGTCGCCGTTTTCACTGTTCTCGACAACACGACTTCGTGTAAGCACTGCTCCTCCCGTCTTCTGAAGCGACACCTGCATAGAACTTCTGGCTGTGCGGCGCACGATCGGATCGACAACCCATCTGAGCGCTCCGGGGACATCGCGACTGAGTGCAACCGTCTCCAACTCGATGTACACCCCGCCGTCCCGCTGTTCAAATCGGGAGATACTGTACAACCGCCAGATCAAGCCGCGGCCGGTGTTGGCAGGGACCTCGTGTTCATCAGGCATACCGTAGTTTTCAACCTCGCGAACGCGAGTACTGTACGAGACACTGTAGTACCTGTTTTCGTCGAGTCGTCTAAATGTGTCCTGGAACTCGGTGTTGATTGCGAATTTGGTGACCACTGCTTTGTTCAACATGCGGAGTGAGAACGTGTCTTCCGTGTCAGTGCGACTGACCAGTTGGGAATCGACCACGTTGGGGGCATAGAACTCTTTATATTTGCTGTAATCTCGAACGACAGAGAGAACGTTGTCCAGACGAGCTCTGGACAAGAAAACGGCACCGATCCAATGATGGATTAAGCCGTGAGGAACTCTGTACGGGTTCTCTCCGAAGGGCTCGACAACAGATTCTCCTCTGTGCAGACGCCAAAGCCTGTCAGGTAATTGATCCGTCCACAGAAACGGTTTATCGCTCGAGTACTGGGCAACCCGCGCATTTTGAGCCTGTACATAACCATCCCAAGCCTGAAGAGTTTCAGGGGTAAGTTCGGACCCGTTAGATGTTAAGGAAGCGGAAAGGATGAGGAGTGCGGCTGCGAGAAAAGCTCCCACAAAGCGCCTGCGCTCGCGTTTCGAGAAAGCTAGAGCATTCGAGGTCCGTTGCCGAGTATTGGATTCCATTTCGGTTTCCACCTTCTAACATGCAGATGCCCTGCAACATGGGCGAGATGCGGTAATCCTCTGCGATTGTTATTAAGTCGTCTAATTCTAAGAAGAGACCGTGAACCCGATTACTCCATCGGAAACACGGAGAGCTGACGCTAACTCTCTTCGCGCAACAGGTTCCGGTTCGAGCACAATAACGTGCGGAATCATGGGGTTGTCCTGGGGATCAGTTTACTCGGCGATATCGAGATCCTTTTGAATCTTCCGACCTGCATCGGACAGGAAGGGCCAATGCGCACCCACGCCAGCCCGAAACTCATTGGTCTCCGTGATGTTGTCTGTTGTAACCGTGACCAGCCGGCAGTAGCCAACCTCCATCTCGCGGTGGAGCTGGACTAAGCCTTCATCCTGGCGGCGATCCTTGGGACAATAACCTCCGCGGCCCAGAACCAGAATCATCGGATCTTGTCCT
>JAFASD010000156.1 GCA_019244945.1 Acidobacteriaceae bacterium
TCGAGCGCGGTCACCCGGAGGTGATAGGAACGAAAACCATAGAGCTGACGGGCGATTCGAATCTCGACGTTCGTGACCTGCCGAAGGCGACGCTGACCGGAAGAGTTGGTTTTGAGGCCAATGAGCGCCCCAGCGGTCAAGTCGCCATCGAGTTTATCCCGCTTGCGCGGGGGTTCAATCGTCGCGACTTCAATTTCTCCATTGCGAGCGACGGTTCGCTTGAGGCAACTGATTCCAATATCGTGCCTGGTCGTTATCAGCTCCAAATTGTGAATGCTCCGGGATTCTTTTTGAAATCCATAAACGTGAAAGGCGCTAAGAATCTGGGGAACGAAATTGATGTGCCGGAAGGCGGCTCGGTGCAACTGTCAATCATTGCGAGCAAGGGTTTGACTCGAATTAACGGCATCGCGGTGAAGGATGAAAACCCGATCGCCGGCGCGATGGTGCTGCTGGTGCCTCAGGATTTGAGCCGGACGGACCAGTTTCGTCGGGACCAGAGCGACAGTGACGGCACCTTTTCTCTATTCGATGTCGAGCCAGGCCGATACACGCTCGTGGCGATTGACCACGGCCACGAACTGGAATATGAAAATCCGGAGGTGATCAACGCTTACCTAAGCCAAGGCGAACCGCTCGAGGCGCCGCTTCGAAACCGCTCGGCCGTGAAGGTTAATGTGCAGGTGCGGCGTTGAAGGCATATGATTTAACTTCTCCGTAAGGGCTGATCGTTGATTGGTTTCGTATGATCAGCCGGGCAATGCTGGGAAGAAGTGTTGACGTCAGTTCTCTACTCATTTTATTCTCATTAAAGGAGTACTTCGGTTGCGGCGTTTAGCTGTCGCATATTGCTTTGGAGATCACCAATGGTAAGGATTCAATTAGATCTGCCGGACGAGCAAGTGAAAGAGCTGGATGTATTAATGGAGAAAACCGGTCTGACCACTCGGAAAGACCTCTTCAATAACGCTCTGACATTGTTCCAGTGGGCTGTTAAAGCCAAAGAAGCAGAGCGCATCATTGCGTCCGTGGATGAAGAGGGCAAAACCGCCAAAGAATTGGTTATGCCGGCCCTGGAGAACATTCGAGTGCCAACCGTCGTTACTGCGGGTCGCAATAAGGGGAAGCGTTAGGACAACGGGTAGAAACAACCCAAGGGCAGGCTATCCAGACTGCTCTTTTTCGTTCGTTAGCCGCTCCTCACGAGTGCGAATTATAAATCCGCGAGCTGACACCTGCTCTGCCTTTATACTGACACCAAACTGTGTAACTTGCTCTTGCGTGGGTATTACGATACAACGGCCTTTTTCGGATTGATTGCCGGGATTCCCGTTCCGGTATAATCCTCACATTTGCGCTCGCTAGGGAATCGGAATGTCTGGGTTGCTGCATTGTTTGTTTCAACTCTCGCGGCCGAAGGCATCCGCGATCATCGCCTCTCCCAAGCAACAGATTGGGCCGGTGACGGAACACCAGACTACCTGCGCCTGGACGATCAAGCGGATCAACAGAGTTTCCGGCGTTGGTTTGCTTTTCTCGCAGAAGTGCAGTACTTTACTCCGCCCGCCGAGCGGCCCGCTGAAGTGGTGGATTGCGCGGCGCTGGTCCGCTATGCCTATCGAGAAGCGCTACGGAAGCATGACGGCAGTTGGACACAATCGGCTCATCTGATCCTGGTGCCGGCGCTCGATTCTGTCAAAAAATATAATTTCCCGCATACGCCTTTAGGCCCTGCGATTTTTCGGATACGCCCCGGACCGTTTCAGGCTTCCGATCTCCAAACTGGAGCCTTCGCCCAATTTGCGAATGGGGCGGCACTGGAACGATTCAACACCTTTTTCGTGACTCGCGATGTATCACGCGCCGTTCCCGGCGATCTGCTCTTTTTTCATCAGGAATCAGAGCACATGCCGTTCCATGCAATGATCTATGTCGGCAGGAGCCAGCTTTCCGAAAGTCGCTCTGCTTGCGTGGTGTACCATACCGGTCCGGATGGTACTAAACCAGGCGAAATTCGCCGTCTTTCTCTCGAGGAACTCTTGCACTACCCGGACCCCCGATGGCAACCTAGATCTACGAATCCGTTCTTTCTGGGCGTATTTCGCTGGAACATTCTCCGAACACCTACATGAAGACAAACCGCCTCCGAGGCGCGGTACCACTCTTCGCCGGAATTTTGTTCGCGCTTACGCTGGCTGCTCCGGTCACATGCCAGAGTGAGGCGGAGCCATACTTTTCGCTTTCGAGCAGTAAAACTTTTGGATCTCACGAGAAGCCGACTATCGCGCTCACCGGTTGGCAGATCGCAGCGGTCCAGATTCGTGTTTATCGCGTCAAGGACGCGACCGAGTTTTTCCGAACTATTCAGGATCCCCACTCCTTCGGCGGTCGGATGCCGCGGCCGGCGGGCCGGCGCACTTTGCTCGAACGGATTCACGATTGGAAGCGCGAATTGCGCCGGAGCATCCGGTTAAATTTGCGAGGTCAGTTCACGGAATCTCCGCGCGCTCACTTGGCTAGCTTTTTCCCGAAAAAAGCGCCTGCTTCACCCCGAACTAGCGCCACTTACTTCGCCGAAGCACCGGTGCTGAACCGGGATCAACTGGTGCTGTCGTTCGTTCAGCGAGTGAGCAGCCGCAACGTTTGGGGTTCGGAAACGATTCCTATTGATGTTAAGAGCAAGGGCGTTTTTCTCGTTGAGGCGGTGACCGGCAATCTTCGCGCCTACACCATTGTGGTCGTCTCGAATATTGTTCTGATCACAAAAGCGGGACGCAATCATTTGATGGGTTTTCTTGCGGATCGTGAAACTGGCGAGCCGATTGGAAACACCGCGATTGTTTCAACGGTCCGTAACGGAAATCTCACCACAGTCAAGACGGATGCCGATGGTTTTGCGGATCTCCCGGCAAATTTCACCGCCGAGGAGGACCTTCGGGTGATTGCTACCAGAGGCGAGGACGTCGCTTTCGCGGACGTTTCCAGTTGGACCTTCGCGGCCCGAAATCGAAATTGGACCGGCTTGGTCTATACGGACCGTCCGGTATATCGCCCGGGCGATACCGTGCATTTCCGCGGCATTCTCCGGCAGCAGGCGACGGTGGGATACGACATTCCGTCTCAACAGTCGCTTTCCGTACAAATCGCGGATCCGGACGGGAAGCCGATCTATCAAAAGAATCTTACGACGAATTCCAACGGCATCATTCACGATGAGCTTTCCACTACTCGCACGTTTGCTCTGGGGAGCTATTTCATCCAAGTGCGTGCGGGCGAAACCGAGATGGGCGGCAACTTCGAAATTCAGGAATACAAAAAGCCCGAATATGAAGTGCGCGTTACTCCTCAAAAGCCCCGTGTGCTCGAGGGCGAGTCGGTTGAAACAGTGATCGACGCGCGCTATTACTTTGGCGAACCGGTCAACAACGCCAAAGTGAAATATTCGATTTACCGCAACCAGTATTGGTTTCCGCTTTGGTACGACCCTGATGAAGCGGAATCCGAAGAAGGCGGCCCGAATGCAAACGAGGAAGCCGGGGAAGAGATCGCGCAGGCAGAAGGCCAACTCGATTCCGAAGGCAAGTTGAGCGTGACGGTTCCCACCACGGTCTCAGAGCACAAATTTGATTACCGGTATCGGATTGAAGCACGCGTAACCGATAAAGCTGGGCGCGAAATCTCGGGCACGGGATGGCTTATTGCTACCTACGGCAGCTTCGTTTTGAACGTGCAGCCGGACCGTTATTTTTATCAACCCTCGATTTCGGGAAGTTTCAAAGTAGAGGCGCGGGATTATGATAATCATCCCGTGTCGACAAATGTTCATTTGGAAATTGCAGTTTGGAAGTGGCGCGACCGTTCTCCTGCCGATGTAAAGAGCGCGACTGATATCAGCACGGGGGTGGATGGTTCCGCAACTGCAGACCTGAAAATACCAGCCGGGGGCGGAAGTTATCGCGTTCTCGCCAGCGCGAGAACACCGGAGGGCCGAAAACTCGAGGAATCCGCATTTATTTGGGTTTCGGGCGAAGCCGAAGAGCCGTTCTGGGGCGGACCGCAGAGATCTGTCCCGATCGTGCCAGATAAAAAGGCTTATCATTCCGGGGACACTGCAAAGATCCTGATCGTAACCGGACAGTCGAATACGCCTGTTCTGGTCAGCGTTGAAGGGCGGGACATTCGCACGCGCAAGCTCATCCGTTCGCAGGGCGCGACGGCAGTGTTCGAATATACGGTCTCGGCCGATGATGAACCGGGATTTTTCGTGAGCGCTCAATTCCTCCGCAAAGGCGAGATGTACCAAAACCAAAAACGGGTGAAGGTGCCGCCCTCAGATCATACGCTGAACGTAAAGATTTCTACAGACCGATCGCAATACCTGCCCGGACAAACCGCGCAGTACAGCATCGATGTAACTTCCGCAGACGGAAAACCGATCCCGCGCGCGGACTTCAGCTTGGGAGTTGTGGATGAAGCCATCTACGCGATACGCAAAGATGAGACACCCGACATTTTGAATTTCTTTTATGGCCAGGAATGGGACAGCGTGTCTACCGATAACTCGCTGATGTTCTTCTTTAATGGCGAGGCGGGGACAAGACGTATGCAGCTTGCGATGCTTCGCGCTCCCTCGAAGCTTGCGCAGCTCAAACCGGAGCGGTTGGTCCAGCCGAAGGTGCGCAAAGCGTTTCCGGATACCGCGTTTTGGGCGGCAGATCTGACCACCGACAGTTCCGGTCACGCGCAAGCTCCCATTCAGTTTCCCGATTCGCTCACCACCTGGCGTGCAACAGCGCGAGGTGTTTCGCCGGACGAGCGATTCGGCGGAGCAGTTCTTAAAACCATCGTTCGCAAGAATTTGATCCTGCGATTGGCAGTCCCGAGATTTTTCGTGCAGGGCGATGAAGTTGTGATTTCCGGAATTGTTCATAATTACTTGACTACGGCGAAGAAAGCTCATGTTGTGGTCAAGCTCGAAGGGCTGGACATCACTCCAGGCATAGCTGCGGAACAAGATGTGGACATTCCTAGCCGAACCGAAGTAAAGGTCGACTGGCGCGTCAAGGCACAAACAGTTCGGCATGTCAAAGTAACCGGCGAAGCCTTGACCGATGAAGAGTCGGATGCGATGGAGCTGGAACTGCCCGTCAATCCTCCTGGCGTCAGCATTCGCCAAGCGAAAGCGGGCAGCATCGTCAATTCCGGCGCCGCTAATTTTGCGCTCACGTTTCCAGCGGGTGCCGTGCCCGGTTCGCGGTCACTATCCATTCGCCTCGCGCCTTCCATTACGGGATCGCTGTTTAGTGCAC
>JAFASD010000367.1 GCA_019244945.1 Acidobacteriaceae bacterium
ATGTCCGTCGAGAACAGCCCAGAAAGAGCAGCCATTCTAACCGAGCAGACTCGAACGATTCATCGCCTGATCGACGCCTTGCCGGAAAAGCTGCGCAGGCCTCTCGCCCTCTTATCTATCGAAGAAATGACGACGCCCGAAATCGCCGCCATCATGGGTCTGCCGGAGGGCACAGTTCGGCGGCTTTTGGTCGAAGCGCGAGCGTTACTGAAAACCAAGCTTTCGCGACTGGAGAGCGACAACCATGACTGAACGACAAGATCAATGGGACAGGCTCCTCGAGGAAGCCCTGAACAGTTATGCTAATGCGCCCGAAACGGAAGGTCTCGAACAGCGGATTCTCGCCCGGGTCGCGGAGAGCGCACGCCGCACACATCCAGTGCGCCGTTGGGTGCCGGCGATAAGCGCGGCACTCATCGCATCCGCCGCTTATCTGTTCTGGTGTGTATTACCTCACGTGCAAAGCCCACCGGCAACAACGACGATAACTGCTGGTACGCGCATTCGACGGCCTGCGCCACCTGCAATTTCTACGCCGACCCCGCCGCTCGTTCTAAGGAGCGCTATGAACGTCCGAAGATTTCAAAGGGCGCCAGCAAAACCAAAGCTGCCCCGTTTTCCCACGCCGTCCCCAATGAGCCCCGAAGAACACGCGCTGCTTCAGTTGATAACCAGCGATACGAAACGATTTCCGAAAGACTTACTGAACGTTGGCGGTCCGATCACGCCAATCCAAATTACGGAGCTCGAGGTCAAACCGCTCCGTTCTGAAAACGTAAACGAAGGACGAACATGCTGCGATCAATAGTAATACCACTTCTGGCGGCAGCGGTCAGTCTGCCTTGCCTGCCACAGTCTGACTCAACCGCACCAGAGAATAAGGCCTCTGCTCCACAAACTGCAGAAGGCGCTTTGAAGACCTTTTATCAGCTTGTTTTTGTGGTGCAGGAAGTGGAAAATGAACGAGTAATCAACACCCGCTCCTACTCCATGATCGTGCACGGAACGGAACGCAGTTCCATTCGCGCAGGCCAAAAGGTGCCGTTTTCCACGACCAGCGGAACTAGCACGCAGTGGCAACAGATCGATATCGGTGTCAATATCGATTGCCGAAAGCTAGAGGTCATCCGAAATAAAGCGTCTGTCGACATCAAGGCTGAGATCAGCAGTTTGATGGAAAATAGCAAGCCAGACAACCCGGTGCCCATGATTCGACAAAATCAATGGGAGTCCACCGTAGAGGTTCCCCTCAAGCAGCCGTCGATCTTATTCTCGTCGGACGACCCCGCCTCGAAACGGAGCATGCGGCTGCAGTTGACAGTCACACCAATCGGATGAGCTGGGATGCTGCGGTAACCTGGAGTGAACATGGCGGGAATCGGCGAGGTAATCAACTCTGCAGCGGCAATCGCCAAGGGCATGGGCATCACCTTCAGAGAGATGCTACAGCCCGCGATTACGGAGGAATATCCGGACGCTCCGGCTCAATTAGAAGAGCGCTATCGCGGCGCTCATGTCCTCCAGCGCGATGAAAACGGCCTCGAAAAATGCGTCGCCTGTTTTCTCTGCGCGGCCGCATGTCCTTCCAACTGCATTTACATCGAAGCCGCGGAGAACACCGACCAGGTGCGTTTTAGCGGCGGCGAGCGCTACGCCAAGGTTTACAACATCGATTACAACCGCTGCATCTTCTGCGGTTACTGCGTAGAAGCCTGTCCCACCGACGCCATCACCCACGGCCACGGCTTCGAGTTAGCAAGCTACGACACATCCACCCTGATCTACCGCAAAGAACAAATGCTAGTCCCCCTCCCCGAAGGGGGCCCGCCCCCAACCCAACACAATCCAGCACCAGCAGGCGCAGTAGGCAAACTCTAGACTAGTGAACTGTCCCGTTCATATCTTTACTGCTCCGGTCGCTGCGCTCGCGGCTCCGAATGGGGCAAATCTCTCGAATCAGAGCCATGAGCGAAAGCGATTGGTGTGCCGCGCTGCTTCCTAAATCGCCGGGACAGTCCACTAGCGCCTCCAAAAAATTTCCTAGTAGGGCGGACGTCCTCGTCCGCGCATATAAATTTCAGATACACGAGACTAAGCTCTCTACGTGTACTTCGAAATCAGAGTTACATCAACTTCAAGTCCGGAAAATCACGTACATACCGCACCGGGTCCAGCGTCATGAGGCGATCTGCCCGCGCGAGCGCGTGTGCACCGATAATAAAATCGGCAAGCAGTCGTTTCGCTGTGTTACCGGCTGAGTGACGCCGCCTCTGCGCGTATCGCGCAAACCGCCTGGCCGCCTCCCGCCAGATCCGCTCTTCTAGATCAAAGTCAATTGCGATTCGTGTTGCGGACAAGAATTCATCCACGAAGACTTCGGTTGCCTTCGGATGAGCAACGAGTTCGCTATGAACAGGAGCTGAAATGATTAGACCGCCTTCGGCGTGCGCTTCCCGCAGCTGCGAAGCAATTTCACGCGCGGAGCGCTCATCCGACCAAAGCGCGGAAATCACGTTCGTATCGATCGCAGTTCTCACCGCGTCCGGGACTGCTCATCGCGTAGACCCTTCACCCATGCATTAATTTCCTTTACTCCAGAAAACGCGGGCAGAGCGCCAACGTATTTCAGGAATGGGTTATCCGTGGAGTGTACAGGGCGAAGAATAGTTCGTTTACCGTCCAACACGAACTCTACCCGGTCCCCTTCTTTTCAGCCAAGTCGGGCACGAATTTCAACCGGGACCGTCACCTGGCCCTTGCTGCTGATTACGCTGGAACGAGATACTCTTACGGCCATTCTTCACTATACAAATAATCTTCTTTACTAGATCTACCCACGTCCCCAATTCACCCCAGCGGCACAATCAAAATCGGCTTAGTCGTCGGCGCGCTCGACCCCTGCCGCGGTTCTATACTCACCGCGATCGCCTTAATCTGTGACGTATCAATCGCCCGCGCACTCGTGAAAACAAATTGCCCGGATGCAGCAGGTCGGAACAGACCCACCGGTTCCGGCGCTCCCTGCACGGGCATCAGCCATAATTCAAACGTCCGGTCGCTCGGGAGCGTGGGCGCCTGCGCACCAATCAGCACCAGTCCTTCGGGATTCAAAAATACATGCCCATGCGGAATACTTTCTAACTTCCCAAAACCGATATTCCGTGTGCGCGGCCTGCTCAGGATTTCGACCGCAGCGTGGAATTGCGTTTCATCGCTTCTGATGGTGGCCGATTCCTCCCGCAATGCGGCCGCCTCCTGTTCCGATCTCGTCGCAGAAGCTCTCAATTGATCGCGCTCCGTTGTGAGCGACGCGAGCTGATTACTGAATCTCGCCGCGTCGTTTCTCGATTTCTCCACTGCTACGCGCAACTCGTCCCGCTCTTTCGTAAGCGCCGCCAGTTGCTCGCGCAATTGCACCGTTTCAGCTTGCGTCTTGCCGAGATTCGCCGCGGCAGATCGCAACTGATCGCGCTCTGTTGTGAGTGCCGCCAGATCGTTGCGCAGCCTCGTTGCCTCTTGTTGCGACTGGTTGAGGTCGGCCGTCGCAGCTCGCAACCGGTCCCGATCCTGGCTCACGGCGTTCAGTTGTTCGCGCGTCCGGCTCGCCTGCGTGGCGGACCACAAAGAAAAGATCAGTAGTCCAGCGGCCGCCGCGCTCAATCCCGCCACGGCGAACACCCAGTTCGATCGCCGTTTCGGCGTAGTACTCACGCTCGCTAGTAAACGGCGTCGCAGCCCCGCGGGCGGCTGAACCGCTTCCGTCACCTCGGGCAGCGTAGCCAGCAACTCGAAAGCCTTCCGAACGTGCTCCACGCAATACGAGCACTTCTCCTCCAGGTGCTTGTCGATTTCCGCTCCAAGCTCCGCTTCCAACACGCCGAGCGCGTACAACTCGTAGAGCTCGTCCATTTCGGCGTGTGTCATTTCGTCTCAGCCCCTTTAATGGCTGTTCGCAAACGGCCCAACGCGGACCGCATCCAACTCTTGACAGTTCCTAAAGGCTCATGCAGGTGAGCGGCAATCTCGGATTGTGAAAAACCCTCGAAATAAGCGAGCTCTAGTACCCGCCGCTCGTTCTGGTTGAGACTGCCGAATGCTGCTCGAACAGTCCTCACATTATCGATACGAGATGCAGGGTCTGTCGGATTGTGAGAGAAGCAAAGTTGATCAAGATGATCAATCGAACTCGATCGCGCCGCAAATCTCGATTGAGCCGACCGGACATAATCGATCGCCATATTTCGCGCGATCGACAGGATCCAAACACCCAGCGTCCCTCGCTCGGAATCAAACTCCCGAGCTCGATTCCACAACCGAATGAAAAGTTCCTGGACTAAATCTTCCGCCGCGCTGTCGTTGTGCGTAATTCGCACGAACAGCGAGTACGCTGATTTTCCATACCGGTCGTAGGCGGAAGCCAACCCTTCCGGATCGCGATTACGAAGACGCTCGATTAACTCGGCGTCGCCA
>JAFASD010000429.1 GCA_019244945.1 Acidobacteriaceae bacterium
TCGCGATCATAAGGAATGGGACAGCGGGAGAAATAAATAGCATCGCCGAGTAAGTTCGTGACCACCTTCACCACGTTCGTATTCACGATGTCGGTGGGATCGACGATGCCCTTTTTCAAGGTGCCCATCGAGACCGACTCGTCTCCATAGACCGAAAGAATCGCGGCATCGATCGCTTCAGGGTCGATCAACGGCTCGTCGCCCTGTATGTTGACGTAGAGCGAAGCTTGTTCTGACGAGGCTACTTCAGCAAGGCGATCTGTGCCGGAGGGATGATCTTCGCGCGTCATGCGTACGCGAGCGCCGAACTGGCGGGCGGCTTGCGCGATGCGCTCATCGTCGGTGGCGACGAGCACGTCATTCAGATAACGCGAACTTTTGGCACGCTCGTAGACGTGCTGCAACATCGTTTTTCCGGCGAGGGAGGCGAGAGCTTTTCCAGGGAATCGGGAGGAGGCAAACCGGGCGGGAATAACGCCGAGAATCCGCGTCCGCACAACTGAGTGTATCAAACAAATCGCGCGCGCGATACTTGCAAAACTCAGCGGCGCAGCAGCTTGAATCCGTGATTAGTCCCTTGCCCCTGGTTAACGGCAAGGTCGATCCATAACATCGCGAGAGGTTCGAGCAGGCGTGCATTTTTGAGCGGCCCTACATCCACGGGATCGAGCCCGACGTCTTCGATCAACTGCTTGGCGACGTTTTTCGCCTGCTGATCGTCGCCGCAATAGAAGCCATCCGCGCGTTGCAGGCCGAACTGCGCGTTCCCGTAGTTAGCCGCCCCGATGGTGTTGAAAGCCTTTATCACGCGCGCTCCCGGCGCCCAGGTCGCCACCATTTCGGCAGCCGAAGTTGTCCCGCCGATAACGAGGCCGCTAAGATCAGGCGCGAGAGGATTCGTGCAGTCAATCAGAACTTTGTTGGTCACGTCGCCCGAGTTTCGAATAGCTTCGTGCGCGGCAGGCCACGGAACGCTGAGAACCACCACATCCGCATCTGCGGACGCATCCTTATTCGTAGTGACTTCAGCATTCCCGGTTTTGCGGTTGGTCTTTTGAGGGTCGGGTACACCGAACGTAACCTTGTGGCCCTTGCTCAACCAGATCCGACCCAACGCTCCACCCACATTGCCTGCTCCTAATACCGCGATCTGAAGTTTTTCGCCCATGTCGCCCATGATAACCGCTGAATCTCTTTGCGCGAACTAGCCGATTGGGCAGGGCTGAACGCGTTTCCCTCCACGTGCCTGCGCCGCGCTTAATGTTTCATCTTGGCGAAATGCAGATTGAAGCCGGTATTCGGGAGAAGGGACGTCAGGAAGAAAGCGTCGAAATCTTCGCCCAGTAATTGTGTGTTCCGATAAATTCCCGGCTCGGTTTCGACATTCTCGTGGTTGGCTTCGAAATGGTCGAGGAACTTCTGCGCGCTCTGTTGTGAGGCGTAGTCTTTGCCAACGAACACCGGGCCTCGAGGAGTGAAAACTTCCCCCGCGTAGGAGCGAACCAGTTTGGGCCAATACTTTTCAAGAAGAGACGGGCTGGCGAACACATCGGCCCAGATGAGTTCTCCGCGGACGGCAACCACTGCTCCCACAGCTTTTTCTGAGTGGAGCTGCTGCATCAAGTTTCCGTAAGAATGCTCGATGGGGACGGAAATGGATTCGAGCTGTCGCTGGACTGCACCGTTTGCGACTGCCCCGGCGTAAGATGATGTCGCATCGATCGCAACCGCGTCCGGCGCCGCAACCTTGGCAGCCAGAGCCGCTCGCGATTTAGCAACCTCGTTCCAAACTTCTTCCTGATTCTGATGGACCAGCGCCTTCGACCGGACGCTGGGCTGCGCCATCAGAGCCTGTGGCGTCTTGAACTGCATGGATGATCCAGTCCAACGGTGAGGTTCAACGCAGAAGACGTTCAACGCGACCGGATCGCCATGTGGCGGAATAATTCGATCTTTGCCTACAACGCGGTCTTGCTTTCCACCGGTGACAATTTCTCCCGCAATCAGCAGAAGAGGACGGTCGGCGTTATTGATAATCGCCAGCTCATTCACGCGCGCTCCGCTTTGAGGTATCGGCAGAGGGCGTTCTCGCCAAACGCCATCCTGGGCCGGTCGGGGACGTACTAAGCCGGGCGCCTGGCCGGCTTCGGTGACAATCACTTGACCTGAGCGGATTCCTTCATCTAACGTCAGAAATTTGCTGGTGTCGAAACTCACACCCGCTACCACAGGGAAGATAGTCAAGTTGTCCTGCGTAATAGGTGGAAGCACTTTGTAATGCTGCGCCAAATCATTGGTCTGTGCTGCGATCTGTGTGTTCGGCCAATAACAGATTACGAAGCTGAAAATAGACAGCAGTATTCCTGCATGACGCAGAGTGCGTTCCATGGTGAGTCCTTTCCGATTTTTCGTTTGCAACCGTCAGTTGCGCTTTATTCGTCAAAAGAACGAAGTTTTTTCCGGTTCTTGCAAGGAATCTTTTAGAGTGAGTGAACTCGTTCCCGGCGCAACCCGCCTTTACAAGAAATCTCGCGCGGAGGACTTTGGATTCACGCTAGAAGAGTTTTGCGGAATCGTGACAGATGCCGTCAACAGACAATCGCTTGCGGATTTGCGGCTGAATGAGCTCATTCTGGCGAGAGCCTGCGCGCGCGGGAACAACAAGGCATGGGAGGAATTTCTATCGCTTTACCGCGCGAAGCTACATAGCGCCGCCTTGGGGATCACAAAAGAAGAGTCAGTGGCGCGTGAGATCGCTGATTCGCTATACGCAGATCTATATGGGACGCGAGCGGATGAGAGCGGAGAGCGGATATCCAAATTGGAATCTTACAGCGGGCGCGGCTCTCTAGAGGGATGGCTCAAAACCGTGCTGGCCCAGGAATACGTGAACCGCCTGCGCAAAGAGCGCAAGCTGGTGAGCTTCGACGAGTCCATCGGCAACCGGATGGACGGAATATCAGAAAGGTTGCCGGAAGAGGAATGCGCGCAATTGAGGCAGGCTACAGACGCTGCTTTGATAGAACTCTCTTCCGAAGAGCGCTTTCTTCTCGCGGCCTACTATTTGGACGAACGAACGCTCGGGGAGATCGGTCGCATGCTGAACGTGCACGAGTCGACCGTCAGCCGTCGTCTGGAAAAGATTACATCGGCGCTTCGCAAGCGTATCATCGTGCGTCTGAAAAAAGCAGGCATAACCAAAGACGCTGCCGAAGAGATGCTGGATTTGGATGTGCGTGATCTGGGAATAGACGTGCGCAGCCGTTTGGCGCAAGAAAGATGAGTATGGATCGTTCTGGTGACAGAAGACTTCAGAGACAGTAAGCATCAGGGTATGGCCAAGCTCTCCCAATTTGTTCGATTCAGGCTGGCGATGCAGCAGCGTCAGCTGACCGATCATCCGGACGCGAACCTGATGGAGGCGTTCGCCGAACAGCGCCTGTCTGCTCGCGAGCGGGCCGAAATTTTTGGGCATCTCGCAACCTGTCCCGAGTGCCGTGAAGTGCTTTCGCTGGCCGCCAGCGCTGACGCGAACACTCCGGCAGCTTTGTCTGAGCGGGAAAGGCGCCCCGCTACGTGGTGGATATGGCGCTCCGCCGCGGCTGCTGTCATTTGCCTAGTGACAACGGTGATTTGGCGCTCGCCGTTGTTTGAGAACTCGATGAAACTAGAATCAACCGCGAAGGCTGTCATCGCGAAGAAGCAGCCCGTTGTACCCGCGGCCGTCACTCCCAATGACGTCGAACCGGAAAAATCGAAACCGGCCAAACTTCCGGTTCTTCCCAAGCAAGCCTCACCCCGCAAGAGCGTCCAAATTCCGACTCTGCGTTTGCGGCAAGATACAGCTTCTCATCTGTCAGCAAAAATTTCTTTACCGGAGCCTCCGCCCCAAGTTGAAGTCACTGCACAGGTCCCCAGCAGCGCCGCAGCTCTCGATCGCGCTCCAGACCAGATACCAAGTGAGCCGAAACCCACATTCCAGACTCAGTACCGGGCGAACGCAGCGAAGGTGTTCGCCTCGGGGAAGGCGTACCCCCGGCCGAAGAGCATGTGGACCCTCGGCGAAGCGACTGCGGCGGCCACGCAGGGAACCGTGCAGAAATCCGAAGATGGCGGAAGCACCTGGCAAGTCATACGCGTCGATCCTTCCACTCTCTTGTATGCTTTATCCGCGGCAGGCCCGAATATTTGGGTGGGCGGCGCCGACGGGAAGTTATTTCACTCCGCCGACGATGGCTTGCATTGGATTCAGATCACAGTGGCGAGCGACTACAGCCGAATGACTGAATCAATCACAAAAATCGACGTAATCGACGAACAGCAGATCAGACTGAAAACGAGTTCGGGCGACGAGTGGGTGACGGTCGACGGGGGCCTGCACTGGCGCCGCTAATCGGGCGCAAGAAGTCCTCAATATCCCGCCACAACGCAGCGCCGCAGGCGATCAGTCCAGAAAATTGGAACGATGCCCGGTTCAGAATCAAGGGAGCATCATCTGGCGCTTTGACAACTCCTCCCGCTGCGCGGACAAGAGCGATCCCGCCAGCGATGTCCCATTCGTTTTTGCGCGTGAATGTCCAAGTGGCGTCAGCCTGCCCGGATGCGACCAAGGCTAGTTTGTAAGCGACAGAGCCGACGGGCCGGATCTCAAAGGGAGCATCGCGGAAGCGTTCCCATTCCCCGCGTTTGAACTCACTCCGGCTCGCGAGCACAGTTGCGCCTCGAAGCTCAGTTCGTCCACTCGCCTGAACAGGGCTGCCGTTATAGGTCACTCCGCCCTGCAAAGAGCCGACGAACACCTCGCGCGTTGAGGGGTTACAGATGCCGCCCGCAACCGGCGCGCCATGCTCGACCAGCCCGATGGACACAGACCACTCCGGAACTCCCTCGATAAACTCGCGGGTCCCATCGAGCGGATCGACGATCCAGACGCGATCCTTATTCAGGCGATCCGAGGTATCGACAGATTCTTCAGAAAACCACGCTTCGCCATCGCGCACGAGCATTTCCCGAAGTGTCTCGTTTACAAGCCGATCTGCTTCCGTAACCGGACCGGAGCTATTTTTTTCTGTGAACGCAACCGACCCTGGCCGGAATGGCGCCAGAACCTCGACAGCTGCAGCAAGCGCCGCGCTGATGCGGTCCAAGTCCTCGGCCATTACGCCGCGTTTTCCTGGGAATTCGCTCCAATTAAGCCCTGAGCTTCGAGGTGCAGAAAGATCTGTTGGGCTGATTCTTCAGGAGTCAACTGGGAGGTGTCAATGGCAACATCGGCGTTCGCCGGCTCTTCATAAGGGTCTGAAATGCCGGTGAACTGCTGCAGGATCCCAGCGCGAGCTTTGGCGTACAAGCCCTTGCGATCGCGCGATTCGCAAACTTCTAGCGGAGGCTTCAGGTAAACCAGCAGGAACGCGCCGTGCGGCTCAATCATGGCCTGCACTTCTTTTCGAACCGATTCGTAAGGAGCAATGGGGGCGCAGATCGCGATTCCGCCATTCTTCGTTATCTCAGAGGCGACAAAGCCAATACGGCGAATATTAATATCGCGATGCTCTTTGGAAAACCCAAGCTCTGAAGACAGGTGCTTCCTTACGAGATCTCCGTCGAGCAAAGTGACCGGCCGCCCGCCCATCTCGAGAAACTTAACCCGCAGGATATTCGCAATCGTCGATTTGCCGGAACCGGAAAGGCCGGTGAAAAACAGCGTGAACCCCTGGCGTTGCCGCGGAGGATAAGCGCGCTGTAACTCATGCGCAACTTCCGGAAAAGTAAACCAGCCTGGTATGTCGCGACCTTCAGAAAGCCGCCGGCGAAGCTCGGTTCCAGAAAGGTTCAGGGTTCGAGCGCCCTGCGGAATCTCGTCCTCCGGCGCGAACTGGTCTTCATCCTGCAGATAAATCATGTTGCGGAACGGAACGAGCTTGACGCCGAGCTCGGCTTCATGCGCTTTGACTAGTTCCTGCGCTGCATAAGGGCCGTAAAAAGGCGTGCCATCGGCGTCGCTGCCAGGACCCGCGTGATCACGCCCCACGATGAAATGACTGCAACCGTGATTCTTGCGGATGATGGCATGCCAGAGCGCCTCTCTCGGTCCGCCCATTCTCATCGCTAACGGCAGCAGCGCTAATTTCACCGTGCCTCTCGGATAGCGCGACAGCAGAGCCTGATAACAACGCACGCGAACGTAATATTCAACGTCTCCCGGGCGCGTCATCCCAACCGACGGATGAATCAGCACCGACGCTTCGGCCTCTTTCGCGGCGCGCAAAGTAAGCTCGAAATGCGCGCGGTGCATGGGATTGCGAGTCTGGAAAGCGACTATCTTTCGCCATCCGAGATTTGCAAATTCGTGCCGTAATTCAGCGGGCGTCAGGCGCAGAGTTCTGAAATCATAATGCGCGGGCGGCCGGATGCCTTCCAGGGTTCCCGACACATAGCACGGATTCGTCCTCCGGAGAAGATATTCCACCCCTGGATGAGAAAGGCTGGTTGTTCCAAATACCGCCTGCGCTTCCTGTTCTCGATCGGGTTGCCAGACTTCCTCAATGTGCAGAGCGGCCAACATGACGCCTTCCGCATCGCGCAGGGCCACCGAGCCACCCGCCGGGATCGATTTGACAAACTCTTCCGTGACGTCGAGCGTGATCGGAATCGGCCAGAGCTCGCCATTCGACAGACGGGCATTGGCGCAACAGCTTTCGTAATCAGCCCGGTTCAGGAAACCGCGCAGAGGAGAAAATCCTCCTGTCAAAAGCAGCTCCAGGTCGCAGATCTGCCTCGCCGTCAAATCCCAGGAAGGCCAGCGTTGGGAGACGCTCTTGAGTTCGGCGGCACGTTCCGCCGATGCGATCAGGTTTACGAGCTCTCCGCCATGAGGTGAAATCAAATGGCGACTCTCGGTTGTGGTGCGGTTTCCCGCAAAAGTATCGATCATGTATTTGGATTTTCAGGAACTGACAAGACCTTAGATGGTGGTAATCCACTCGCGGTCGATCTCGACGGAAACGGACCTCTGCAGCATGGTTACGGATACAACCATCCGCCACTCGTTCTTTTTCTTGAGCAGAATCCCTTCCAGGCCCTCAAGCGAGCCTCGGTTGACGCGAATGCGTTGTCCTTCGCGAAGAAACGGACACTGCTCTGCCGCCAGACCCGAACGCAAAACCACCTGAATGGCTTCAATTTCGCTGTCGTCTATCGGCGCCGGTTGGTTGCCAAAACCGACGACTGAGACGACCGCCGGCGTCGTGATGATCGGGAGCCGTTTTTTGACATCGAACCGGCAAAACACATATCCGGGAAATAGGGGCAGTTCTTTTTCAACCACGCGGTCGGACCAGCGACGTTTGCTGCGCAAAACCGGCAGGTAGTGCTCATACCCTTTGTTTGCCAGCATATTAGCCGCGATCCTCTCCTGTTTGGGCCGCGTGCGGATGCCGTACCAAGGAAAGCGCTGAGGAGGCGAGGGCAGCTCGTTGCGGTAAGTCATTACATGCACTTATTACCCTTAATTTTACGTGATACGATGTTGTAAACCTCAACGTCCCGGCTCAGATCGGTATCGTCGCAAGTCAGTCTTAATCGTGCCATGACGCTTACAGTTCGACTATCTCCCGAGTTCCTCACCAAAGTCTCTGAACTGATAGACAGAATTGGCGTCGCCGAAATCAAATCGGGAACGGAAATCCTGGGCCCGCTATTCGGAACCAGGGAAGATGGATTGCTGATTGCCCGGACTTTCAGGATCGTTCCCGTCCACGATCTCCGGATGCGACGCCCAGAATACTTCGCAGGAGCCTTTGAGCGCTTGTTAACTGTATCGAGGAGTGAGCTCAATTCCTTCGAATTAATCGGGTGGTGTTGCATCCGCTCGGGCGATACAAAAGGACTTCTCGATAGCGATGCTGTGTTTCATAGCCGTCGCTTCCCGGGAATCGGTGATATTGCTCTCTTTGTGAGACCCGACGAGGCGACAGCACTATTCGTCGAGGCGTATGCATCCTCGCCCAATGGAGGCGTCTCGAACACAGAGTGCTATTCCGGGGCAGCCAGTTTCCTCACGGATGGTTCGCCGACTGGGTCGCTGGAGTTTCCTCTGAAATTACGGAGTGAACTTCTTGCACCTGGTGCATCACCCTCCCTCCCTGCGAGGCCGCTGGACCACCCGGAAGCCGAGCAGTCCCGTTTGGAAGCGGCGCTCGCTCAAATTCCGGAGTCCCCGCCCGAAACAGGACTTTCGCTTTGCACCAGTTTTCGAACTAACCGGCTTTATTGGACTCTGGGCGCCGTGGTGTCGGGTATCGCCGCAGGCGCTATGTTTCTGGGACTCCTTCACGCCAACTCGTCTACACCCGTCACGAAGCCGCCGCCCAGTGTGTCCGCTGCGCTCGCCCCTCCCTCTCCCGGGGTGGATATGAGAGTTGAGGCGCAACAGGGCGATCGGCTGCTAGTCAAGTGGAATCGCGACAGTCCAATCATTGGAGCCGCGAAGTACGGCACGTTGTATATCGACGATGGCCCACAACATAAGGAGATTGTCTTCGCTCCTGGCGAGATGAGGAGCGGTTCCATTCTCTACCGTCCTGCATCGGACGACGTGTCCTTCCGTCTACAGGTTCTCGGACGCGACGATTCCATGAGCACCGAAACCGTGCGCGTGTTGGACGGAGCGATGGCAGCTGCGATGAATGCAAATGCGGCCAAGCCGCAGGTGCCTATACCCGATGTAGCCCCGAGTTCCACCGGGGAAAGCGTCGAGGCGCGAAATCGCCGGTTGGAAGCGCTGGTTACAGTCCTGCAGGCGCGAGCTCAACACAGCGCCGCGTTAAGCGACCATCGATTGGAACCCTTGAAAGAAGCGAAGTCACCTCCTGTTCCCACACATCTAAAAAAGCTCGATCTGCAGAATGAAATTCCCGAACACAAGAGGTTATCTGATGCGCATTTGGAAGCTAGCACTCAATCTCTTCTGAAGCCGGCCCTTTCCGTCGCGCCGCCTCCCAAACTGTCCATCACCACTTCGCCCCAGGCAGCGAGCATGGATCTGCACACGTTGCCCCAAGCGCCACCAGCGGCTCCGGCTCCCTCCGCAACTCCGGTGAACGCAACATCCATAGCGGCCTATTTGCCGCCACGGCCGTTAAAGCAAGTTCTTCCCGACATAACCGGGCTTGGAAATGCCATATATGGACGCAAACGAGTCGATGTTCACGTGGACATCGATACGGGTGGACGCG